>DATCRI010000058.1 GCA_036569045.1 Chthoniobacterales bacterium
GCCCGGTTGGCATCATGCACGCCTACTACATCCTGTTCGAGCGCGAGCAGGGCTGGCTGCTGGCGTTGTGGTTCAGCGTCGTGCTGAACATCAACCTCGCCCTGCTCAATCTCCTGCCTATCCCCGTGCTCGACGGCGGCCACATCACCCTCGCGATCATCGAAGGCATCCGCCGCCGTCCGATCAACGTCCGCATCCTCGAGTTCATCCAGAACGGCTGCGCGCTGCTCATCGTCGGCTTCATGCTCTACGTCACGTTCTTCGACGTCCTCGATCTGAAGCCCGGCGGCAACGGCGGCAGCCTGAAATTCCGCGCCGTCTCCGAGCAGACGACCGCGCCGTAGTCTCCGCACTCCCGTGGCCAGCTACGATTCTTACTGGTTCGCCAACGGTCGCCGCGTCACCCGCGAGGTGCGCGTCGGTCGCGTGACCATCGGCGGAACGAACCCCGTTCGCGTGCAGTCGATGATCACCTGCGACACGATGGACACGGCCGCCTGCGTGCAGCAGACGCTCGACCTCGTCGCCACCGGCTGCGAAATCGTCCGCATCACCGCGCCCACCGTGAAGGACGCGCGCAATTTGGAACATATCAAGGCCGGCCTGCTCGCCGCCGGTTGCGACGTCCCAATCGTCGCCGACATCCATTTCAAGCCCGAGGCCGCGCTCGAGGCCGCGAACTGGGTCGAGAAAGTCCGCATCAATCCCGGCAACTACGCCGATTCGAAAAAATTCGCGACCCGCGAATACACCGACGCGGAATACGACGCCGAGCTCGGCCGCATCCGCGAGCGCTTTGCCCCGCTCGTCGAGAAATGCCAGGCCCGCGGCATCGCCCTGCGCATTGGCACGAACCACGGCAGCCTCTCGGACCGCATCATGAACCGCTACGGCGATTCGCCGCTCGGCATGGTCGAGAGCGCGCTGGAGTTCGCTCGCATCGCCCGCGACCTCGACTTCCACAACTTCGTCTTCTCGATGAAGTCGTCGAACCCGAAGGTGATGATCGCTGCGTATCGCCTGCTCGTCGCTCGACTCGACGAACTTGGCCCCGATTGGAATTACCCGATTCATCTCGGCGTCACCGAGGCCGGCGACGGCGAGGACGGCCGCATCAAGAGCGCGATCGGCATCGGCTCGCTCCTCCACGACGGCATCGGCGACACCATCCGCGTGTCATTGACGGAAGACAGCATCCACGAGATCCCCGTGGCAAAGGCGCTCGTCGCCAGCGTTCAACATTCCGCAATCCCCAATCCGCAATCCGCAATTTTTTGGGATCCCTTTTCCTACAACCGCCGCCCCTGCCCGGCCATGCGGGCCGGCGATGTCGCCGTGGGCGGCGAGGAGACCATGCGCGTCGTCGTGCGCCAGCGCACCTTCGATCTGCTCGCCCACAAGCTCGACCGGCTCGGCGATTTCCAGCCCGAGATCGTCCTCGAGCAGGCGGGCATCCTGGAGATCGATCCCCGCGACGAAGCCGCCCTCCAGGCTGCCCGCGAGCTGCCCGAGTCGCGGCTCGTCGCCATTCCCGATGGCTGCGACCTCGACGTCATCAGCGCCTACCGCCTGCTCGCCCGCGCACTCGATCTCAGGCACGCCATCCTGCTCAAGGACACGTTCACGCCCTCCACCAACGCCACGAAGGATTTCCTGCCAACGCTCCTCACCGCCGCCACGAATCTCGGCGCGCTCCTTTGCGATGGCATTGGCGACGCCGTGCTCGTCCAGGGCGAATCCGCCCCCGGCCAGTCCCTCCGGCTCGCCTACAACACGCTCCAGGCCGCCGGCGCCCGCATTTTCAAGACGGACTACGTCGCCTGCCCGAGTTGCGGTCGCACGCTCTTCAACCTTCAGGAAACCACCGCCCGCATCAAGGCCGTCACCTCGCACCTCAAGGGCGTGCGCCTCGCCATCATGGGCTGCATCGTGAACGGGCCCGGCGAAATGGCCGACGCCGACTTCGGCTACGTCGGCGGCGCACCCGGCAAGGTGAATCTCTACGTCGGCAAGCAGGCCGTGAAGTTCAACATTCCCGAGGCCGAAGCCGTGGATCGCCTCATCGACCTCATCCGCGAGCACGGCAAATGGGTCGACGCCCCCGCCCAGCTCCCGGCCTGATCACTCGGGCGGGGCGATCTCGGGGCGGATCGAAACAGCCCTGTCCGACGGAAAATCCTTCGGCACGGAGGAATCGACCTCGCGGCCGGCCAGCCATTCGAGCACACGCGGGATGATTGTCTGCACACCGGCGCAGCGCAGACTCGCCGGCTGCGTGTCGCCGGCCCAGACATGGCCGAAGGTCGAAACATAAGCCCTCCCCTTGCCGTAGTGCGTCACCCACTCGGAGGGCCAGGCGTATTGCGGATTCCCAGGATCGCTCACGCAGGAGAGCACCTCGAGATTTTCCGCCGGCCCGCGGCAATAGCGATACACTTCCAGCATCGGCGATTTCCACGCCCGCGGCAGCCCCTTGTGGATCGGGTGCTCCCCGAGCCGCACGATCACGCCGTCGATGCGCGCCGGATGTCCCGTATTCTCGCCTTCCCCGGCCGGGATGCGCACCACTTCTCCCTTTTCATCGATGCGAATCGAAGGCCCATAGTTCTTATCCCGCCAGAGGAGGCCGGTGATCTGCTCGTATTCCTTCCATCCGCGAAAGGAATTCTGGGCGCTGTGATAGATGTAGACGCCGCCTCCGTCCCGCACATAGCGGGCAAAATCCTCACGCACGGCCTCCGGCCACTCCAACCCATTGCCCAGGTTGTTGCACGTCTGGATCACGACGTCGTAATCGGAAAACTTCGGCCGCCACTGCGCCCAGGCCGGATCGTCGCGCGTCGACGGCGACGTGCTCACGTCCACATCGAAGCGACCATTCGCGGCAAGCACGCCGCGCAGCAACTTCGTGGTGAGCTTCCAGTCGTGATTGCTGAATCCGTCCACGATGAGCACCCGGATGCGATCCCCGCCCGTCGGAGAATCCGCGGCGTGCAAAAACGAGCCCAGGAGAAACAACGGAAAGAGAAGCCAGCGCATGGAGGGGAAAAGGGGAAGGCTCACCCCTATCCGCACGCATGGAGGTCGGCAAGCAGGCCGTGAAGTTCAAAAATGGCCGATGCCCGCGCCCCTGTCTCCAGAAACCCCGGCGCCGCGCGGAATATTGCATCGACGCCCCGCCCCGCGCGCGGCAAACCTTTCGACCATGCCTTCCATCTGGCGAAGTTTCCTCGGGTGCCTGTTTGCGGCCGTCGCCGCAGCTTCCGCCCAAACCACCTGGACCGCCAACCCCGTCGCGGACACCTTCGTGACGACGGGTCCCTCGAACGATCTCACGACGAAAAACTACGGCGCCCTCGGCGCCCTCGAAATCTCGGGCAGCGCCGCGAGTCGCGCCGGCTCCGGCTTCCGCGGCATCTTCGACACGGCCATCCGCTTCGATCTCGCGGCGGCGAAGGCCACCTTCGACGCCGCCTATGGCGCGGGCATGTGGCAGGTGCAAAGCATCTCGCTGCAACTCGCCACCACCACCGCCTCCGGCAACGCCATGTTCAACACAAACAGCACCGGGCAGTTCTCGATCATCTGGATGCAGAACGACAGCTGGGCCGAGGGAACCGGGGCCACGCCGGCCGACGGCCTCACCTACGCCACCCTGCCCGGCTTCCTCAGCGGGGCCGACCAGAACGTGGGGACCTTTACCTTCGACACCACCGTGGGCGGCGCCGACGGTGCACTGTCCGTTTACACGCTCTCGCCCGGCAGCGGGTTGACCAGTGACGTCCTATCCGGCGACCTCGCCAGCTTTGAACTCCTCGCCGCCACCTCCGGCGTGAGCTACCTCGTGAATTCCTCGACCTTCGGCACCGCCAGCCGCCGCCCGCTGCTCAGCATCACCGCCGTCGCCGTGCCGGAACCCGCGATGTGGAGCAGCCTCGCCATTGGCCTCCTTGCCCTCGGCGCTTATCAGCGATGGCATCGGCGACGCGGTTCTCTTGCTGGGTAAGGAAGCCTCGGGACCGTCGGAGGCGCGGGTCATCAATTGTGTTGTGGTTTCTTTGCGCTCCGGCAACTTTCAGCGACGTGAAACCAGGGTCCCGAATTTCCGCAACCCAACTTCCCGGAAGGCGGATGATCGCATTCACCGTTGCCCTCCTCACGATGATCCTCGCCCTGACAGTGCCTCCCGCGAGGGCCGAGCCCGAGCCAAAGGCGCCAAACTTCCAGCGCCTGGCAGGCCTATACATCGGCGTCTTCACCTATTCCGGTCCCAGGGGCCGCTTCGACGGCACGGCGGCACTCCTGATTTTGTCGCGCACGAGCGATCATCTCGTGGCCAGACTGACCCTCAATCCCGCCCCACAATATCAACAGGGGGGCTGGAACTGCAGCATCGAGATCCAGGACCTCTCGATCGACATCAACGACGCGATCCCCTTCGACAAGGGCAGGACCGGAGCGGATGGCAGCATCACATTTGTCGAAAAGGGAGATCTGATCTTCGTGTCCGATCCCCTGCCCTTCAAAAAGAAGGGCATCGAAGGCAATGCCCGGATCAACTGGGAAAAGGATGGTCCGGACTTCGGCATGTCGATGACCGTTCGCACGCACAGGGGAGACGATCCGCAGCCGACCATTCACCTCCTTTTCAGCGGCAGCAAAACCCAGAACTAAAGGCGCGTTGGCCCGCTCGTGGGCGAAGCACTGGATTCGGTTGAATCCGATGGCTCGTGCGATCACCTTCTTCGCCATGCGAACCGCCATCTTCCTGCTCGGCACGCTCTGGGTCTTCGCGAATTCCGCACTTTCGGCCCCGCTACCCTCCGACTGCTCGCAGCTCATCGTCGGCCTTGCCGATTCGTGGGACGCAAACGTCGGCCGCATCCAATGTTTCGAGCGCGACGGCAAGACGTGGCGCGCCGTCTCCGCTCCGCAGCGCGTCCTCTTCGGCACGAACGGCCTCGCGTGGGGAATCGGAGTTGCCGGCCAGAACGAGCCCGGCAAACACAAGGTCGAGAGCGACAAGCGCGCGCCCGCCGGCCTCTTCGCCCTCGGCAAGGTCTACACCTACGAGAGGGCGCTTCCCGCCGGCTCGGACTACCCGTTCTTCACGGTCACCCCCGCCGACTGCTGGATCGAGGACCCCACCTTGCCCGGCTACAACACCCACGTGCGCGTGGACCCCGCGAACCCGCCTCCGTGGTTCAAGAAGCAGCAGATGAAGCAGGACGACTTCGCCCATCACTGGAAGATTGAGATCCTCCACAACTCGAACCCGCCCCAGCCCGGCGCCGGCAGCGCGATCTTCTTCCACATCCAGCGCGGCCCAAACAAACACTCCAGCGGCTGCACCACGATGCCCCAGCCCGCGCTCCTCTCGATCATCCGTTGGCTCCGCGCCGACGAGCACCCGCACTACGTCCTCCTTCCCGTCGCCGAATACCGCGCCAAGTGGAAAGCCTGGGGCCTGCCCTCGCCCGCCCTGGTCAGTGCCGGAAGTTAGCTTCCGGAATCACGCAGAGATGCAGAAGCACAGAGAGATTAAACACAGGAATGATCACCACCCTCTCCTACCTTCCAGCTTTTCTTGGAGGCCCCAGAAACTCCTCCGTGTCTCCGCACCTCTGCGCGAGTCCCGAATCTCAATCCTCCGGGGGCGTCAGCCCGCGCGCCTCGAACCACATCCGCAGGAACTGGATGTCCCCTCGATCCTTCTCGCGATTTGCGCGCCGCTTCATCCGCCAGAGCAACTCCGGGCTCGCAAACGGAACCGCCACCCCATCGATCTCGTGCACGGTAACGCTGCGGGAGGCCTCCGCGAAATCAATGCCTGACGCCTTCGCCATGAGATCGACGAGAATTTCGTCAGCCACGCGCACGACCACATAGCGGCCCACCTCGCCCGCTTCGAGTTCCCGAACGCATCCATCGGGAAGCGTCGCCAGGGCAGCAAAGACCTTCGCTTCGTTCTCCAAGGTTGCGTCGATCACCAGATCGACATCCTGGGTATTTCGCGAATATCCCGCCGCGCGAATCGCGAAGCCGCCCACGACAACGTAGGCTGCGTCCCGCGCGTTCAGTTCCCGGCAAAGCGCGACCAAATCCTCGAGCGAAGGCTCTCGCGGGATCAGCTCTCCCGTTTCCGGGTCATGTGGTCCATTAGCCATGCGTCCGCTTCCGCGAAGGTGGAAAAACGATAAACCCCGCGCCGCACACGCAAGCCAAACCCGGCGTCCCGCCATTGCTCCTTGCCTCGTTTTTCTTCAGGGATCAATCGGAGCGGTGCCGGAAGGCGACGCCGGCCAACCGTTTTCCCCACGGGATCGTCGAGATTGAAGATCGGCTCCACGGCGGCAACCTAACGCCGCCCGCCAGAACTGCCAAGGCGGTATCGCGAGAAGCGCGGTGATCCATACAGGGACGCAAGAGAGCAGTGAAATTCCCGTTTCGCGAAAGAAGGCAGGCAGAGAAAACCCGGGAGGTGCGGCTGGCGGGTTCTCTTTCCGTGTCTTCGCGCTCCCAGACGATTCACCTCCAGCAAAACCATTTGCCACACGGGGAGATGGGGCGTAACGAATATTTATTATGAATCCTTTGTTCGCCCTCGGCATGCCGGGCATGCAGGAACTGCTCCTCATTCTCGTGATCGTGCTCGTGCTCTTCGGCGCCAAGCGCCTTCCCGAGCTCGCTCGCGGTCTCGGCCAGAGCATGAACGAATTCCGCAAGGCCAAGGATGAGTTCCAGAGCGAGCTTCACCGCGTCACCGAGGAGCCCGCTCCGAAGACGGCCGACGCGAAGCCCGTCGACAAGTCCGCCTGAGTCCGCCCGGCGCCCGCAGGTTCCCGGATGAGGCATCCTCGGCCGCTCGACATTCTCCTCGTCCTCGCCGGCTTCGCCAGCCTGTGCCTCCCCGCCCGGGCGGCAGATCCCTTCACGATCGTCTCGTATAACGTCCGAAACTGGCTCGCGACCGATCGCTTTGTTACCGGGCAACCCCAACCGGAGTCCGCGAAGACCGATGCCGAGAAAGACGCCGCGGTCGCCGTCATCGTCGCCCACCGCCCCGCCGTCGTCGGCATTCAGGAAATCGGGAGCCGCGACGACCTCGCAGACCTGAGCCGCCGCCTGAAGGCCGCCGGCCTCGACCTCCCCCACACCGAATGGCACGAGGGCATCGATTCCGAGCGCCACGTCGCCGTGCTCAGCCGTTTTCCCATCGTCGAACGCGCCTCGCAGGATCGCATCGACATCGACATCGACGGCCGCCCGAACGGCATGCAGCGCGGCATTCTCGACGTCACCATCGAGCCCGCCCCAGGCTACCGCCTCCGCCTCATCGGCCTGCATCTCAAATCCCGGCGCAAGGTGCCCAACGTCGACGAGGCCACGCTTCGCGCCAGGGAAGCATGGAGCGTCCGCCAGTATCTCGACGGTATCCTCGACAAGGCGCCGAACACCCGCCTCCTGCTCTTCGGCGACCTCAACGCCTCGAAGGATGCCTATCCCGTGCGCGAGATCCTCGGCCCGCCCGGACCCACCCGCCTCACCGACATCCCGGTCGCCGACAGCCGCGGCGAACGGTGGACCCATTACTTCACGACCGCCGACGAATACAGCCGCATCGATTTCTTCATGGCCAGCACCGCGCTGCTGCCCCAGATTGATCGCCAAAAATCCGGCGTGGACGATTCCCCGCGCTGGCACGACGCCAGCGACCACCGCGCCCTCTTCCTCACGATCGACCCTCCCTGACTCATGGTTCACCACCAAGACACCAAGGCATCAAGAACACCCCAAAGAGCTCTCCTCTCCTTTTCCCTCCCTTCGTGCCTTGGTGCCTTGGTGGTGATTTCTTTCCTGTTCGCTGCCGCGCCTGCCCTCCACGCCGGCGTCGACGAAGAATGGGCCGCCATCCTCGAATACGACAAGGGCCCGCCCAACGCCTTCGCCAGCCGCGACCAGGCCATCGCCCTTGCCCGCGCCCACTTCGAGCGCCAGCGCGCCGCCCTGAATGCCTTCATCGCCGCCCACCCCGCCGACCCCCGTATCCTCGACGCCCGGCTGCGCCTCACCAGCATCCGCGCAACCACCGGCGAGATGGACGGTAAGCCGGCCGAGGTCCAGGCCGCCCTCCGCGACCTCATGGCGCTCGAGAAATCGACGTCCGTCCCTCGCAACCGCCTGCCCGACGTCGCCTTCCGCCGCATCTCCCTGCAAATGCAGACCCTCCAGGGCAGCGAAGCCGAGATTCGCGAGGCTGTCGTCACCGCCGCGCGGAACTACGCCATCCGGTTTCCCGAGGACAAGCGCGCCCCCCGCCTCCTCGTCGAGGCCGCCACCCAATGCGACGACGACCCCCGCACCATGCGCGACCTCCTCACCACCGCGCAGTCCCTGTCGAAGGAGCCCGCCCTCAACGCCCGCATTGCCGACGACCTCCGTCGCCTGAACTTCCTCAACGCCCCCGTCAAGGCCCGCTTCTCCACCATCCAGGGCGGCACCGTCGACCTCGCCGCCCTCCGCGGCAACATCGTCGTCCTCCTCTTCTGGGCCTCCGACTCCCCGCCCAGCCTCCTCTGGATGCAGCAATTCCGCAGCGTCGTGGCGAAAATTCCGCCCGAGAACCTCCGCATCATCCTCGTCAGCCTCGACGAGAGCCGCAAGAGCCTCGACGACGCCATGAAGGCCTTCAGCATCACCTGGCCCACGAACTTCGACGGCAAAGGCTGGGAAAACGCCGTCGCCCGCCCCCTCGGCATCAATGCGATTCCCACGGTCTGGATCCTCGACAAGAGAGGCATCCTCCGCACCCTGAACGCCCGCGAGAGCTACGACATCTGGATCCGCCGCCTCCAGCGCGAGCGGTGAAGGCTTTGGACAGAATTGTGGGAATTGGGGAAATTTTCGGCGGGTTCCGTGACTCGAAAAGTGAGACGCGAGCGGAATCGCGTCCCTCCCTTTGGTCACCAATTCCCGAAATTCCGTCAATTCTGTCGAAAACTTACTCCGGGGAGGCGGCCCAGAAGCGTTCGAAGGCTTCCTGCCAGTCTCTCGATTCCACTTTTTTGCGGGCGGCGATGCCCATTTTCTGGCGGAGGGCGGGGTCCTCGACCAGGCGGCGGATGCGGTCGGCGACTTCTTCAGCGTCGTTGGCGCGGGTGATGTAGCCGTCTTCGCCGTCGTCGATGAGGTCGCGGGGGCCGCCGACGTCGCTGACGATGACGGGCAGGGCGCTGGCGTGGGCCTCAAGGACGACGTTGCCGAAGGTGTCGGTGGTGCTGGGGAAAACGAAGAGGTCGGCGGAGGCGTAGGCGGTGGCGAGGTCGTCGCCGCGGAGGTAGCCGGTGAAGATGGCGTCGGGGAGCATCTCGCGCATTTCGGCGAAATACGGCCCGTCGCCGACGATGATGGGCCGAACGGGGAGCTGCCATTCCGCAATGCGGCGGGTGGCGGCGACGACGATGTCGAGGGCTTTTTCCTTGGAGACGCGGCCGACGTAGAGCATGGCGAGCTCGCCGGGGCGCAAGCCGCGGGAGGCCCAGAAATGCGGGTCGCGGCGGGAGGGGCGGAAGGTTTCGATGTCGAGCCCGCGAGGGAGGGTGCGGAGCTTCTCGGGCGGGATGCCGCGGTCGGCCCAGCTTTTGCGGTAGTCCTCGGAGTTCACCCAGACGACGTCGAGCTGGCTGTAGAACCAGTGCATGTAGTTCCAGGTGAGCGTCTCCATGAAGGAGTCGTCGGTGAGGATGCGGACGTATTGGGGGAAGTCGGTGTGGTAGATGCCGGAGGTGCGCAGGCCGAGGACCTTCGCGGCGGCGAGAGCGACGAGGCCGACGGGGCCGGGGGTGCTGATGATGATCTCGCCGAAGTTCCCGCGGGCGATCCAGTCGACGATGGCGAGGATGGGCGGGAAGCTGAGGCGCTGGAGCTCGTATTCCGGGAGCTCGAATTCGCCGACGGGCGGAAAATTCTGGAGCGGGATGCCCATGTCCTCGATCTCGGAGCGGGAGACGACGACGGTGAGGTCGTGACCGGTGGCGATACCGGCAGCGGTCATGCGGCGGATGGTCGTGGCGACGCCGTTGACGTCCTCGAGGGTGTCGGTGAACCAGGCACGGCGGGTATTCGTGAGCGCGGCGGGCACTTCGCCGCAGGCGGCGCGGCTCATATCCGCGAGCCAGGCGCGGCGGGGCATGCGGAAGGCGTGAATGTAGGGGCTGAGGAGCGCGACGATGGGCACGAGCGGCGAGATCGTCTGGATGCTCTCGATGAATTTGCCGGCGGTGATCTGGGCGATGAACTGGGTGAAGAAGCGGAAGCCGAGCTGGTTCGCCATGAGGTTCGCCATGAGGAAGGCGCGGCGCTCGGGCTCGGGCACGCCACTGGTGATGGTGGCGAGCGCGGTCTTCACGCTGGGCTGCGAGAAGTAGCCGGAGAGTTCCTTCCACAGCGAGGCGTTGCCGGGCTTCACGATCTCGAAGATCTTGCCGCTGAGGATCCCCTGCGCGAGGAAGCCGAGCTTGTCGCCGAAGGAGAAGACGGTGGGGTCCTTCCCTTCCATGAAGCGGGAGAACATCTTTTCGACGAGTCCCACGCCGGGCTCGTCGCTGCGGAGGGCAAAGCGGTCCTTGGCGTATTGGAAGGCGACGTTGTAGGTGCCGTGGGCGCGCACAAGGGCGTCGCCGGGCTTGCCGGCGGCCTCGCAGCGGCCTTCGCGAAGGTGGGTGAGAAATTCCGCGACGGTGGCGGCCTTCGGCGTGGCGGTCCACGCGCGGCCGGGCTGGATGCCGCCGTGATCGTCGGAGCCGCCGAGGAAGGCCTTGCGCCAGGGCTCGTCGTGTGTGGGATTCATCCCCGTGGCGGCGATGAAGCGCTCGATGTCGCGGGGCTTCAGACGCTCGAGGGCGAACCGGGCGGACTCGCTGAGGATGGCGGGGTAACGGCCGTTGATGATCTCGAAGTGGCGGAAAAGCAGGATGAGCTTCTGAAAATGGAGCGGGGTGAGCTGCTCGTTGAGGGCGTGGAAGGGGTGCGCCACGGCGTGCGCGAGGCCCGCGCCGGCGAGGTAGGCCTGGAGCTGGTAGATGTTCCCCTTGAGGTCCTGAACCTCGCGGTGCTGCGCCTCGGTGAGGCCGTAGACGAGGATGTGGACCTTGCAGCCATCCTCGGGAAATGCGGCGGTGACCTCCTCGCTGAAGAACACGCCCGGGAGCGCGCCGATCTCGAGGCAGCCGGCAAGGGTGTCCTGATCGGTGATCGTGACGAACTGCATGCCGCGGGCGCGGAGCTTGTCGTAGAGCGCCTTGGGGTCCGAATAGCTCGCGGGAAAATCCAGTCGGCGGAGGGCCCAGTCGGCGGCGCGGGTGCTGTATTTGGAATAGACGTGGAGGTCGGCGCGGGCGCTCATGAATGGGTCACGACAGCAGGATCGGGTTGGTCCAGGGCGCGTTGCCGCCGGAGCCAGTCCTCATAGGTCATCGCCTCCCGGGTCGCAAGTGCGCGAACGAGACATTTTCGCGCGTGTTCCCGAATGGCCGCGTGCTCCCAGTCCGGCGGATGCAGGCCCACCCGCACGAGCGGCCGGTCACCGAGCGCCCGCAGCAGCAGGCTGTTCCAGCCGAGGCTTACCACCCGCCGCCACGCCGCGCGCACGCTGTAGACGAGACTCTGCGAGCGATGGATCTCCCCGGAGACGAGATCCTCCACCTGGCCGATGCGCGTGGTGTATTGGAACCCGGCCCGCGCCACGGCCCGCGAGGCCTCGGCGCCAAGCAGCCAGGCCGGCGCGATGAAACCCGTCGGCGCAAGGCCGGCCTCGCGGAACTCGCCCAGCGCCCGCATGACCCGCGCGAAGGCCTCGGCTTCCTCGAGATCGAAGAACTCCCCCTCGCCCGCGGTGTAGGATTCCGTGACCAGCCGGCTCCACGTTCCCTCGGTGCCCCGGGCTTCCCGCTGGTGGAAGTAACCGTGCACCACCGCCTCGTGTCCGGCCTCCGTTCGGGCCGCCAGCCATTGGCAAAATCCCTCGTCGCGGAGGAAATGGCCGCGGTGGTGGTGATCGGGAATCACGAGCAGCGACGTGCGAGCCACCCCCAGCGCGGCGAGATCCTCCAGCATGCGCTGCGTCGTCTCCCACGTGCGCGGGCTGACGTCGTGAATCGAGACCACCAGGCCTCGCGCCTGAGGAATTTGTCTAGTTTGGCTCATTTGCATTCGACTTCGGATAGTGGTAACAAACAGGATTGCTGCAACAGAAGTCCCATGTCCGATAACGATCCCCGCGCCCCGAAAAACAAACGTCCCGAAGGTGGCGACCCCCAGTTCAACTGGCGGGGTCTCGTCTTTTTCGCCGTCACCGTCGCCCTGCTTGGGGGCGCTTTCATCTTCCGCAACGGCTCCCTGCTCCAGAGCGAAACGCTCACCCTGCCCGTCTTCGAACAACTCGTCGCCAGCGGGAAGATTCTCGCAACCACTGAGAAACCAATCAAATACGTCGTCGAGCAAGGCAGCCCGACACAGTATCTCACTGGCTTTTACAAGAAGACGCCGGCCACCGCTCCCGGCAAGCCCGCCGCCAGCGGCGAGGAGGCCGCTCCGTTCCGCGTGGACGTCTTTGCCCAGCTCAATGGCGATGACGTGAAGACGCTTCTGGCAAACGCGAAGCTGCCCTACACGATCGTTCAGGAAACGAACCTCCTGGCCACGACGCTCGTGAGCTTCCTGCCGATCGCCCTCTTCCTGCTCGTCCTCTATTTCTTCTTCCGGTCGCAGATCAAGATGGCGGGCAAGGGCGCGCTGAACTTCGGCAAGTCGAAGGCCCGGATGATGGCCCGCGACAAGAACAAGATCACGTTCAAGGACGTCGCCGGCGTCGAGGAGGCGAAGGACGAAGTCCTCGAACTCGTCGAATTCCTCAAGGATCCCAAGAAATTCCAGAAACTCGGCGGTCGCATTCCCAAGGGCGTGCTGATGGTCGGCTCCCCCGGCACGGGCAAGACGCTTCTCGCCCGGGCCATCGCCGGCGAGGCCGACGTGCCGTTCTTCTCGATCAGCGGTTCGGACTTCGTGGAAATGTTCGTCGGCGTCGGCGCGAGCCGCGTGCGCGACATGTTCGAGCAGGGCAAGAAATCCGCGCCGTGCCTCATTTTCATCGACGAGATCGACGCGGTCGGCCGGCATCGCGGCCACGGCCTCGGCGGCGGTCACGACGAGCGCGAACAGACGCTCAACCAGCTCCTCGTCGAGATGGACGGCTTCGACACGCAGGACGGCGTCATCATCATCGCCGCCACGAACCGCCCCGACGTGCTCGATCCCGCGCTGCTGCGCCCGGGCCGTTTCGATCGCCAGGTCACGGTCAACCTTCCCGACGTGAAGGGCCGCGAGGAGATTCTCCGCGTTCATGCCAAGAAGGTGAAGATGGCGGACGGCGTCGATCTCGGCGTCATCGCCCGCGGCACGCCCGGCTTCTCCGGCGCGGAGCTCGCGAACGTCATCAACGAGGCCGCCCTCTCCGCCGCCCGCGCCGGCCTGAAGGCCATCACCACGCGCGAGCTCGACGAAGCCCGTGACAAGGTCCGCTGGGGCCGCGAGCGCCGCAGCCTCGCGATGAGCGAGTCGGAAAAAATCGGCACCGCCTGGCACGAGGCCGGCCACGCCTTGCTCAACGTCGTGGTCGAGCACACGCACCCGCTGCACAAGGTCACGATCATCCCCCGCGGTCCCGCGCTCGGCGCCACGATGTATCTCCCCGAGGGCGATAAATACTCGACGCAGCGCAAGGAAGCGCTCGCGATGCTCATCGTCACGATGGGCGGCCGCATTGCCGAGGAAATGTTCACCAACGACATCTCGAACGGAGCGTCCGGCGACATCATGCAGGCCACGAAGCTCTCCCGCCGCATGGTCTGCGAATGGGGCATGAGCAGCCTCGGCATGATCCGTTTCACCGACGAGAACGAGCATGTTTTCCTCGGTCGCGACATGGGCCGCTCCCGCGAATACAGCGAGTCCACCGCCCAGCAGATCGACTCCGAGGTCAAGAAACTCATCGACGACGCCTACGCGCAGGCCACGCAAATCCTCGAGGCGCACCGCCCGCAGGTCGAGCTCATCGCCAAGGCCCTGCTCGAGTTCGAGACCCTCGAAGGCTCGCAGGTGAAGGATCTCATCGAACTCGGTTACATGCGCAATCCGCCGATGAACCAGCCCAAGCCGCCGCCGCTCCCGCCCACGCCGCTCTCGAGCGACGTGCCCGAGCCGCTCAAGCCGCCGCGCCCCGAATTGCCCCCCGGCGGCCTGCCGGCACCGAGCCCGGCGTAGTCCCCGGCAAAAGCCCTCTCTCAAAGCGGCGGTCTCAGGACCGCCGTTTTTTTGTGCCGCCATCCCCGCGGATCAACGACTTCGAGACGTCTCTTTTTCCTCGCGAGAGAAGAATGGCATCCCGGCCAGGCCTCTCAGGCCAGACTGCCGGGAGGCCGAGGCGATCCAAGCCATCCCACTCGGCCTCTACTCCCGAAAGGGCGCCACTTCCGTCGCCCGCGCTGCTCGCTCGCCCCGCGATCCATCGCACCACATCCCTCCGTCCAAAATTCGCAAGATTCCGCATACGATTTTGTTTGAGATTAAGTCTCAAACTCACTGAATATGCCGCCATGTCCAAGCTGTCTCTCCTTACCGCCGCGCTGACCTGCGCCGCTTTTTCGTCTGCTTTCGGTGCTGTGACCTCGGTCGACGGCGTGAAAACCTACCTCGTGGACACCGTGACGAAAATGGACTCCGCCGCCCATGATTTCGAGAAGAGCGCGAAGGCCTATGCTGCGATCATCGACGAGAACGGAGGCGACTACGCAAAGGCCTACGCCGCGAAAAAGACCGAGATCGACGCGCTCGTGAAAGCGATGCAGGACGACTACAAGGCGATGGACAGCTACGGCTACGAGACCGTCGAAGGCATCATTGGCGGCGTCGAATCCTTCACCCACTACGATCGCGATCTCGACGCCGGCGTGCCGAAAGCCGAAGGCGCTGAGAACATCGCGGAGATCACGCTCGAGCTGCGGAATGGCGACAAGATCGACCAGCAGGGCTCGCTCTTCACGTTCATCATCGAGCCCACGCTTTGGGGCGGCGACAAGCGCTGGGTCACGCCCATCGACCTCGATGGCGACGGCAAGATCGCTCCGCGTGAATCCCTGCCGAAGGCCGAGGTCGTGCTGGCTGCCTCGACCGACGTCGCCAAACGCATCGACGCCCTGCTCGCCGACGCGAAGGCCTGGAAGCCCAGCAACGGTGATTGCATCGCGGCGATGATCACGATGACGCCGACGCTTTCCGACTATTTCGAGGACTGGAAAGAATCCCGCTATTCCGCCACGCAGTCCGGCCGCTTCTACGCCGTCAGCCGTGTCTCCGACATGCGCGGCATCATGGGAAGCTGCGCGATCATGTATCAGGCCGTCGACCCCGTGGTCGCTCAGAAGGACGCCGCGCTGGCGAAGTCCATCCGCAGCGGCTTCACCGGCATCACCGCCTTCCTCGACAAGATCGACGCCCGCGAGAAGGCCGGCGCGGACACCATCCAGCTCGCCGAGATCGACGAAATGGCGTCCCAGGCCAAGGAACACACCGACAAGCTCGTCCCGCAGATCGAGCAGGCCCAGGCCCTCGTCGAAAAGAACTAGCTCTCGCTCGGCATGCGCTTTCCCATCCTCGCCTCTGTCGCTCTGCTGGCCGCCTCCTTCGGGGCCAGCGCCGACACTCTCGATCGCACCGACGTCGCGCAGACCGCGATCGATGATCTCGCGATCACGGCCGTGGCAAAGCGCGCAGGCGAAACTCCCGATGCCCAGGCCGCGCTCGCAGCCTTCACGAACGGTCTCCGCTCTCCGGAAGGCCGCGCGCTCTGGCAGAAATCCCTCGACGCCTTCACGCAGGCCCCGGATCCCGTCGCCGCCGCCCGCGCCCTGGGCGCCCTTCGGGGCTCTCTCCAGCAGGTCCTCGCCCTCGAGATGCTCGCGGCCTACAACGCCGGCGACATCGAGGCCGCCCGGCAGGCCCGCGCCGCAATCCGGCTTCCGAAGCACGCGAGCGCCGTGGAGGGCCTGCTCGCACTCCAGCGCATCAACGGTCCCGACGACCAGCGCGCCGAAGTCGCCCGCCTGCTCGCTCGCGAGACTCTCATCTGGCAGGGCAGCCGCGCCCGCGAGCGCGCCGACGAGCTTCTCCGCCTCGCGAAGGCCGACCGCGCCACTCCCGAGCTCGTCGCCCTCCGCTCGGCCGAGATCCAGGCCCTCACCGACTTCCCGCCCGCTCTCCTCGCCGCTGCGAAGGTCGCCCCGGCCAGCGCCGGGATGGTTCCCGCGCCCGCTCCCTCCGTCGATTCGATCGCCATGTGGAAATCCTCGATCGAGGCCCGCCTGCCCGACCTCCTCACACCCGACGAGGTCACTCGCCAGGAGCGCCTCGTTCTCAAGCTTCTCCGCCTCATTCCCATGGAATACCGCGCCGGCGTCCGCGACGGCCAGATCGCCGTCCCGCTGGAATACCGGGAGGCCGTCAGCTTCACCCAGCAGGCCCAGCAGCTCCTCGTCGAAGTCCGCCCGAACTGGATGAAGACGAAAGCCGAGGCCATGGCCGCCCATGGCGCGGAGCTGGAATCGCTGTTCGCCAAGCTCGAGGAAACCATCGCCGCCAAGGGCGACATCGCCACCGTCGAAGGCGCGTGCAAGGATCTCTCGACGCTCCTCCAGTCCAAATTCGATGTCACCCTGCGCAAGGCCGGCAAGGGCTCGGACGTCGTCCAGGAGACCGCGCTGGAAGTCCGCTCGATCCTCGGCCAGTCGCTTGCCGCCGCCCGCGAAGGCAAGTGGCGCGACGCGAACGCCCTCCGCCTCGAAGCCTACACGACCTTCGATCTCGAGATCGAGAGCCGCATCCTGCCTCGCGATCCCGATCTCGCCACCCGCGCCGAGCGCAGTTTCCTCGACGGCGGCCACGACGGCCCCGGCATCAAGGCCGTGCTCGATCGCCGCGCTCAGAACGCCGAGCTCGAGGCCGCCTACAGCCGCACGTTGAAGGCGCTCGACGAATGCGTCGCGCTGCTCAAGGTCGGCCTCTCGCCCACGACGGTCGCCGTCACCGCCTTCACCATCGTGCTCCGCGAAGGCCTCGAGGCCGTCGTCATTCTCGCCGCATTGCTCGCCGGCCTCCGCGGCGCGGAGAACGCCGCCTCCCGCCGCCAGGTTTCCATCGGGGCCTGGGGGGCGATTGCCGCCTCCGCCGCCACGTTCATCCTCGCCCGCACCGTCATTTCCTCGCTCAGCCGCTACGGCGAGACGCTCGAGGCCGTCATCTCGATCCTCGCCGTCATCATCCTGCTCATCGTCACGAACTGGGTGTTCCACAAATACTACTGGACCGGCTGGAACGCCCGCCTGCGCGAGCTCAAGGACAAGGCCGCCACCCAGCGCGGGCAACGTTGGGAAGCCCTCGCCATGTGCGGCGTCGGTTTCCTCACGATCTATCGCGAAGGCTTCGAGACCACGCTCTTCATGCAGAGCCTCATTCTCGAAGGCGGCTTCTTCGCCTCCCTCACCGGCCTCTTCATCGGTCTCGCCGCGATCGGCGCCGCCGGCTGGGCGATCTTCAAATGGGGCAAGAAGCTCCCCTATCGCAAGCTGCTCGTCTGGACCGGCGTCCTCGTCGTCACGATCCTCGCCACCTTCCTCGGCTCCACCGTCCGCCTCTTCCAGACCGTCGGCTGGCTGCCCATTCATCCGATCCAGAGCCTCGATATCCCCCCTTGGATGGGCACATGGCTCGGCCTCTATCCCTCGTGGGAAGGTCTCATCATTCCCATGCTTGGCTTCGTCTACGTCGGCGGCGCCTGGCTGTTCGTCCGCTGGCAGGGCCTTCGCAAGCAGGCCACCTTCGACGCCCTGCTCGAGTCGCGCCGCGCGACCGCCGTCCACCCCGTTTCCTGACCGCACTCCCCGGCAAATTCCCCACCCGGCCCCACTCTATAAACAAAAGTCACTCTTACTTAACCAACCAACCCATGATCCCAACCATCCGCACTCCCTTCGCCCTGCTCGCTGCCGGCGCGCTCTTCACGAGCCCGCTCTTCGCCCAGCAGGACATTCTCGAAGACCAGTCCTCCGATCCCGGTCCGCTTGTCAGCTGGCTCGAAGGCGACTGCCTCTTCGGTAACTGCGCCGGCTTCCGCCCCATGCTCGAAGACAAGGGCGTCGAGTTTTTCGGCGGCTACACCGCGGAAGTCTGGGGCGACGTCTCCGGCGGCTATGAACGCGGCGCCGTCTACACCGGCCTGCTCGACTTCGGCGTGAACCTCGATTTCGAGAAGCTCGTCGGCTGGCAGGGCGCCAGCTTCAGCACCACGTGGCTCTGGCTCTCCGGCCGTGACGTCTCCGAAGACAAGGTCGGCAACTTCCTCACCGTCTCGAACATCGCCGGCTTCAACACCCTCCGCATGCTCGAGATGTGGTTCCAGCAGGACTTCTGGCAGCGCGACGGCGGCCCCTCCGGCCTCTCGATTCGTCTCGGCCAGCTCACCGCCGACAGCGAGTTCATCATCTCCGACTACGGCGCCACCTTCATCAACGGCACCTTCGGCTGGCCCGCCTTCGCCTACACGAATGTCCCCGCCGGCGGCCCCGGCTACCCCATGGGCGCCCCCGGCGTGCGCGTCGCGGTGACCCCCGTCGAGTGGTTCACCTACCAGGCCGCCGCCTTCGAGGGCGACGTGTTCGACCAGAACGTCAACCGCCACGGCTTCCGCTACCGCCTCAACCGCAAGTTCGGCTACTTCTTCATCAACGAAGCCCAGTTCCGCTGGAACCAGAAGGACGACGAAATGGGCCTCGCCGGCCAGCTCAAACTCGGCGCCTGGTTCCACACCGCCGACTTTGCGAATGCCTATGGCGACGGCTCCACCTGGGGCGACAGCTCCTACTACGCCGTCCTCGACCAGCAGCTCTACCGCGAGCCCTCGAAGGAAGTCCCCGCCGAAGTCACGAGCAAGGACGGCAAGTCCGTCGTCGCCTCGGACGGCAAGAGCACCGCGAAATCCTTCAAGGAGCCCGTCAAGCTCGAGAAATCCAGCCAGGGCCTCGGCTGGTTCGGCCGCATCGCCTTCACCCCGCAGACGCAGAACTTCGTCGGCTTCTACTTCGACACCGGCCTCGTTTACACCGGTCTCATCCCCGGCCGCGACGACGACGCCCTCGGCGTCGCCCTCGGCTTCGCCGACCTTACCAGCGGCGCCGCACAGACGCTCTTCGACGAAGGCTCCCGCAAAGCCGGCTACGAAGCCGTCATCGAGGTCACCTACGACGCGCAGATCACGAACTGGCTGCACGTCCAGCCCGACCTCCAATACATCATCCGCCCCGGCGGCACCGGCGACTACGGCAACGCCCTCGTCCTCGGCGGCCGCGTCTCGGTCACGTTCTAAGTCGCTCGCTCCGAATCCTGTCCAACCGCGCCCCGCCCGCAAAGGCGGGGCGTTTTCATTTCGATTCCGTCAATCGGGTGCGCATTCATCCGTCGAAACGCCAAGTTCACGGATTTCAGATTGCAGAAACCACCCGCATGTCGCATCACACTTGTAAACCAATCGCGCCGATGAAAAAGACTGCCCTTCCGCTCGCCACGTTCGCCGCCTTGCTCGCTCTGCCCACGGTCGCCCACGCACATCCCGGTCACGGTCTGGCCCAGGGCTTCGCTCCCGGCTTTTCGCATCCGCTCATCGGCTTGGATCACCAGCTCGCGATGGTCGCCATCGGCCTCTGGGCCGCGCAGGCGGGCGGCCGCGCCATGTGGGCCGTGCCGGCGACGTTCGTGGGCGTGATGGCCCTCGGCGGCGCGCTCGGCATGATGCAGGTGCCCGTCCCCTTCATCGAGCCCGGCATCGCCGCCTCGGTGCTCATCCTCGGCTTGCTCATCGCCTTTGCGGTGCGGATGCCCCTCGCCGCCGCCGTTCCGCTCGTCGGCCTCTTCGCAATCTTCCACGGGCACGCTCACGGCGCCGAGATGCCGGAGAACGCCTCTGGCGCGGCCTACGCGGTGGGCTTCATGCTCGCGACCGCCGCCCTGCACGGCGTGGGCATCGGCCTCGGCATGGCCATCCAGCGGTTCACCGCGGCGCCGGTCATTCGTTTCGCCGGTGCGGCCATCGCGGTGGCGGGCGTTTACGTCGCCCTCAGCTAAAAAAGCGGGCCCGGCGGGGAGGCCCTGATGATCCCCGCTTGTCGCACAGCCGGTCGCCTGCGATAACCCGTGCCCGTGCCAGGGAGTGCGCCGCCGCAAAATTTCCGAAGGATCGCCGTGCAGGTCCTCATCGGCATCGGGATCTTTTCCGCCGTTGTCGCCGTTGCGACGCTGGTTTACTGCCTCGAGGGCTGGTCGTTCAGCAACGCGCTCTACATGGTCATCATCACGATCTTCGGCGTGGGCTACGGGGAGATCGAGCCGGTGGACACCACGCTGGAGCGCATCACGACGATGCTTACGATCATCGCCGGGCCGATCGCGACCGTCTTCGTGATCAGTGCGATCGTGAAGATCGTCACGGAAAAGGAATTTCAGAAGGCAATGGCCGATCGCCGCAAATTCAAATCCATGGACGAACTCAAACGCCACACCATCATCTGCGGCTTTGGCCGCATCGGGCAAACTCTGGCCCGCGAACTCGTGAAGGCCGGGCATCCCTTCCTCATCCTCGACCGCGACCCCGACCGCATCGCGCAATCCGAGGCGCTCGGCTACATCACGCTCGAGGGCGACGCCGGCGACGAGGAGGTGCTCGGCCGCGCGCACATCGACTCCGCCCGCAACCTCGCCGCCGTGCTGCCGAACGACATGGTGAACGTCTTTATCACACTCACCGCGCGGAACCTGAACCCCGACCTGCGCATCGTCGCTCGCGCGGAGAATCCCGCGACCGAGAAGAAGCTTCGCCAGGCCGGCGCGAACGACATCATTCTGCCCGCCTTTGCCGGCGGCATGCAGATCGCCCACCGCATCCTCCGCCCCTCGCTCCTCGGCGTGCTCGACGACAACACGTCTTTCCTCAAAAACGACCTCGAGGAGCTCGGCGTGGAGATCGGCGACGTCTTCCTCGAGGCAGGAAGCCCCTTCGCCGGGAAGCCGCTCTCCGCCTTCATCGACAGCGTGAAGGGCCGCTGCCTCGTCCTGGCAATCCGCCACGCGGATGGCAGCAGCAGCCAGCACCCTGCCCCACACGCCATGCTCGCCGCCGGCGATCACATCATCAGCATCGTGCGCAAGAGCGCGTAGCGGGGCTAGAACCCGCCTCGATAGAAGTTCGTGGGAGGAAATTCGTCGCCCGATGTCTTGCGACCTCTTCGAGGCGCCCTCTTCTTCTTGGAAACTCGCTCCGAACGAACGACCTGATAAGACGAAGCCTCTTCCCGGACGACTCCGGTTTCCGCGTCGTCCTTGAAAACCTGCTGACCGCTCTCCTTCACGTAGTCGCGGATCACCTTCAGGAAGCGCGTGGAGAACTCCACCGCCTTCTTTCGGCCGACGCCGGGAGTCGCCTCGAAAGCCAGGTCCGAGTCCGGGTAAAATCGCGCCATGTGGCGCAGCGTCACATCGGAGAAAATCACGTAGGCCGGCACGTCGCGCGCGTCGGCCAGCTCGCGCCGCAGCTTCCGCAGCCGGTCGAACAGCGCCTCGTCGAAGGCAAACTCGCCCGCGACCTTCTTCCGCGCACGCACCGGCGCCCGCACCGCCCGGCGCACCCGGATGGGCTGGCGCGATTTCAGCGCAGCGAGGCCCTCGTCGGTGAGCTCGACGAGCATGAATTTGTCGTCGGTGCGCCGTGCGTAACCCATCCGCAGCAGGTCGCCGGCAAGCTGGCGCCATTCGTCGGCCGTCAGCTCGCGACCGATGCCCCACGTCGGCAGGCTGTCGTGCCTGCGCTCGAGCACGGCCTTCGCTTTCGAGCCCAGTAGGACGTCGATGGCGTAGTTGAGCCCGAAGTTCCATCCGCTCGCCTGCCGCAGGCGATAGAGGCACGAGAGAAATTTCTGCGCGGGAATCGTGACGTCGATTTCCTCGGGCGGCGTGATGCAATTGTCGCAGCCACCGCAGTTCGCCTCGTCGGAATGTTCGCCGAAATACGCGAGCAACGCCCGGCGCCGGCACTCCCCGCTCTCCGCGAAGGCGGCCATCCCGTTGAGCTGCGCCAGCGCGGTGCGGCGCTCAGCCTCATCGGGCTTCTCGTCGATCATCCGCTTCTGCTTGAGAATGTCGCCGCGGCTGTAGAGCAGCAGGCAATCGGAAGGCAACCCGTCACGCCCGGCGCGGCCCGTCTCCTGATAGTAGCTCTCGAGATTCCGCGGCAGATCGTGGTGCACGACGAAGCGGACGTTCGGCTTGTTGATGCCCATGCCGAAGGCGACCGTTGCGCAGATCACGCGCACCTCGTCGCGCAGGAAGGCCTCCTGGTTCGCGGCGCGATCTTCGGGCCCGAGCCCGGCGTGATAGGCCCGCGCGGGGATCCCTTCGGCGACCAGTTTCTCCGCAACGGACTCCGCCGACTTCCGCGACAGGCAATACACGATGCCGGCGTCGCCGGGCCGCTGCCCCAGGAAATCCATGAGCTGGTCGAACGCCCCCGCCTTGGGCACCACGCGGTAGAAAATATTCGGCCGATTGAAGCTCGCCACGTATTCCCGCGGCTCGCGCAACCCGAGCCGCTCGACGATGTCCGACCGCACGCGGCCCGTCGCCGTGGCGGTGAGCGCCATCACCGGCACGTCCGGCAGCGCCTCGCGCAGCTCGCTCAGGCGCCGGTATTCCGGGCGAAAGTCGTGCCCCCATTCGCTGATGCAGTGCGCTTCGTCCACCGCGACGAGGGTGACGTTCCACGTCTTGAGATCCTCGAGAAATCCTGACAGCAGCAACCGCTCCGGCGCCACGTAGAGCAGCCGGTATTCGCCCTGGTGCAGGCCGCGGAGTCGCGCGCGCCCCTCGCCCGGCTCGAGCGAGGAATTCAGATACGTCGCAGCCACGCCATTGGCGGTGAGCGCGTCGACCTGATCCTTCATCAGCGCGATAAGCGGCGAGACCACCAGCGTAAGCCCCGGCCTCAGCAGCGCCGGCAACTGGTAGCACAGGGATTTCCCGCCGCCGGTCGGCAGCAGCGCGAAGACATCGCGACCCGCCACCGCATCGGCAACGATCTCCGCCTGCAACGGCCGAAAGGCGCCGTAGCCGAAAACTTCCTTCAACTTCGTGAGTGCGGGATCGCCCATGGGCCGGCGATTCTCTACGCCTTCATCATCCAGGTGAACTCCAGAATCTGCGCGTGCGGGATGAAGAAATAATCCGGGGCGTAGCTCTGGTTGCGCGCGAGCACGCCGTAGAGCACCCGCCGCCAGCGCGCGAAGCCACTGCCCGTGTATTCGACGATCAACTCCCGCGGCAGCACGAAGAAGGTCTCGTCGCTCGTCGCGCCGATCCCGCCATCGGTGATCTTCGCAGCGCGGTCGAGGATCTCCACGGCGCGCGGCTCCTGCATGTAGCCGTGCTCGGCGATCACGTGCCACACGCGCCGGTCGTGAGGATGCACCTCGACGCTGCGCGCCATGTCCACGTCGCTTTGCATGACGTTGAGCAGACTCAGGAAAATGATCTGCTCCCGCGGGGCGACGCCCTGCCGTAGCATCTCCTGCAACCGGGCCACCGCGTGAGCCGGACTGCGGTTGAGCGTAATCATCACGAGCTGCCCGGGCAGCGTGCGCTCGCGGGGAATGCGGCCCAGCAATTTGTCCACCGAGCACGAGCCGGCGTGCACGCGCTCGCTCACGATGGACCTTCCGCGATACCATGTGAGCATGATCGTCAGCAGACCGACGCCGATCATCACGGGGAAGTAGCCACCATCGGCAAATTTCACGAGGCACGAGGCGAGGAACAGTCCTTCGCAGGCCACGAGCACGCCGACAAACGCCCACACCGCCACCCACGGCCAGCGCCAGCAACGGTGCGCGACGAGTCCCATCGCGAGCGTCGTGATCACCATCGTGCAAACCACCGCGAGGCCGTAGGCCGCCGCGAGATTCTCGCTCTCCCGGAAGATCACCACGAGCAGGATGCATGCGATGGCCAGCATCCAGTTCGCCAACGGCACGTAGACCTGTCCGCGCTCGTCCCGGCTCGTATGGATCGTGTGAACGCGCGGAAGAAACCGCAGATCCTGCGCCTGCGCCGTGAGCGAGAAGACGCCGGAAATCAACGCCTGCGACGCGATTACCGTCGCGAGCGTGGCCAGCACGACGAGCGCGACGGCGCCACCCCCGGCCGGCACCATTTCGAAGAACGGCACCTCCCGGGCGAAGGCCGCCGGATCCCGCACCGCCAGGGCGGCCTGCCCCAGGTAGTTCAAAAGCAACGCCGGCAGCGCCACGACATGCCAGGCCAGCGAAATCGTGCGCCGGCTGAAATGTCCCATGTCCGCATAGAGCGCCTCCACGCCCGTCACGGCCAGCACCACGCCGCCCATCAGGAAGACCGCCCGGCCGCCGCTCATTTGCAGCGCCTCCCACGCATGCCGGGGATCGAACGCGGCCAGCACCTCCGGGCACCGAACCACCCACACGAGCCCGATGATGCCGATCGCGGCGAACCATACGAGCATCACCCAGCCAAACGCCATGCCCAGCCGTCCCGTCCCGAATCGCTGCACTCCGAATAGAATCGCGAGGAGCGCCACGGTCGCCGGCAGCACGATCGGCTTCAATCCGGGATCCACGGCCTCGAGCCCCTCCAGCGCACTCAGCACCGAGATGGCCGGCGTGATCGTGCCATCGCCGTAGAGCAATGCCGCGCCGAAGAGCAGCATCATTGCATAGAACGGCAGACGTCGGCTTTTCCGCCCGACGTGCGAGGAATGCCCGCGCAGCAGCGCCAGCAGCGCAAACACGCCGCCCTCCCCGCGATAATCCGCCCGCATCACCACGCCGACGTATTTGAGGGTGACGATCAGCAGCAGGCTCCAGACGATCAGCGACGCGACCCCAATGGCCGCGGCAGAATCCGCATGCCCCAGGGCATCCAGAGCCGTCTCGTAGGTGTAGAGCGGGCTCGTGCCGATGTCGCCGAAGACCACGCCCAGCGCTGCCAGCGCCAGGGCCGGCGTCTTCTTCGCATCCTTTTTGCCGCCTGCTCCCACGCCCCATCCCGCTACCGGGAGCGCGGACCGGTGGCGATTCAAAAATTCCCTTTGCCGACGGTGTCATTCCCCCCGCACTCTGCTTCCATGCGATTCGCCGAACCGATGTTCAAAGGCTGGGCCAAGCCCGGCCCCGTTCCGCCCGGCGCTCTCGGGAACGGCCCCGATCTCGAGCCCGGCGAGACTCTCGACGCCATCAGCGGCTACTTTCGCCTCTTCCAACTCGCCGACGGCCATCGCTTTTCCACCGACGACGTCCTCACCGCCTGGTATGGCACCCTCGCCTGCCCCACCGCCCGCACCGCGCTCGACCTCGGCAGCGGCATCGGCACCGTCGGGATGATCGCCGCCTGGCGACTGCCGGGCACGCGTTTTGTCACCGTCGAAGCCCAGTCGGAAAGCGTGCGCCTCGCCCGGAAATCCGCGCAATGGAACGGCCTCACCGATCGCTACGAGATCCGCGAGGGCGACATCCGCGACCCGGAGATTCTCCATCCCGACGAAGCCTTCGACCTCGTGCTCGGCAGCCCCCCGTATTTCCCCGCCGGCAGCGGCGCGCAAAGCGAGCACCCGCAGAAGCTCGCCTGCCGCTTCGAAATGCGCGGCACCGTGGCCGATTACTGCGCGACCGCGGCCGCGCACCTCGCCCCCGGCGGCGTCTTTGCGTGCGTCTTCCCGGTCAATCCCGACGCCCAGCACGAACGCGTGCGCGCCGCCACGGCGGAATCCGGTCTCGTCATCGTTCGCTGGCGACCGATCGCCCTCCGCGAAGGCGCCCGCCCCCTTCTCGGCCTTTTCGCGATGATGCGCGCCGGCGATCTCCCCTCGCCGTTCCCGACGTGGACCGAGCCCGCGCTCACCATCCGCACCGCTGCCGGCGCCGTGCATCCCGAGTATGTCGCGGTGAAACTGACCTTCGGCTTCCCCCCGTAATTCGATCGCAGGCGAACAACGAAATCTGTGCGAGATTGCCCGCATGGTTCGTTACTCCGTTCTCGATCTTGCGCCCATCGTGCAGGGCGGCGACGCGGCCGAGGCATTCGCCCGCTCCCTCGATCTGGCCCGCCATGCGGAGGCCTGGGGCTACCACCGCTACTGGGTGGCCGAGCATCACAACCTTCCCGGCATCGCCAGCGCCGCGACTTCGGTGCTCATCGCCCACCTCGCCGCGGGAACCAGCCGCATCCGCGTCGGCTCCGGCGGCATCATGCTTCCGAATCACGCCCCGCTCGCGATCGCCGAGCAATTCGGCACGCTGGAATCCCTGCATCCCGGCCGCATCGATCTCGGCCTGGGCCGCGCCCCCGGGGGCGACCCGATCACCGCGAAGGCGCTGCGTCGCGGGCTGGGATCGAACGCGGACACGTTTGCGAGCGACCTCGCCGAGCTGCGTGGATACTTTGCGCCAGCCTCACCCGGCCAGCCCCTGCGCGCCATTCCCGGCGCCGGTCTGGACATCCCCATCTACCTCCTCGGCTCGAGCGATTTCGGCGCCCATCTCGCCGCTCAGCTCGGCCTGCCCTACGCCTTCGCGTCCCACTTCGCCCCCGACTACCTCCTGCCCGCGCTCGACCTCTACCGGCGCAATTTCCGCCCGTCCGCCTCGCTCGAGCAGCCCTACGCCATGGTTGCCGTCAACGTCATCGCTGCGGATTCCGACGCCGAGGCAACTCGCCTGTTCACGTCGCTCCAGCAGGCGTTTCTCGGGATCATTCGCGGCCAGCGCACGGAGCTGCTCCCTCCGGTGAACGACCTCGAGGACCGCTGGTCACCGGCCGAACGCGCCCAGGTCACGCGGATGACCCGATGCTCCGCGGTGGGTTCGGCGGAAACGGTTCGTCGGGAACTCGAGACGCTACTCGCACAAACCGGCGCCGACGAGATCATCGCCACCGCGCAGATTCACGACCACGCCGCGCGGCTGCGCTCGTTCGAGATCGCGGCGGAGGTCTTCGCCACCATCGCCGGCCGCTAGGCGCGGTTACGGGATAATCTCGGTGCCGATGCCCGAGTTCGTAAAAATCTCGAGCAGCAGGCAATGCGGAGTCTGGCCGCCGACGAGATGAATCTTGCCGACGCCCTGCTGGAGCGCACGCACGGCACTCTCGACCTTCGGGATCATCCCGCCATCGATGATCTTCTGTTTGATGAGGAGCTGGGTCTGTTTGACCGTGACCGAGGGAATCAGCGAATCGGCCTGCGCGGGATTCCGCATGATGCCGGGCACGTCGCTCACGAAGATGAGCTTGTGGGCCTTCAACCCCGTGGCGAGCGCCGCGGCCGCGACGTCGGCATTGATGTTGAGCACCTGCCCCTCGGCCGTCGCACCGATCGGCGAGATCACGGGCACGATTTCCTGCTGCACGGCCGCCGTCACCTCCGCGATGTTCACATCGATCGCTTCGCCGACGAATCCGATATCGGCCTCCGTGCCGTCCTCGAGTCGCTGGAGCGGCAGGCGCCGCGAGACGAACACCGCCTTGCCCGACAGGCCGCTGGCCTTGCCGCCATGCTGATGAATCGTCGCCACGATCCCGGGATTGATCTCCCGATCGAGCGTCTCCTCGACGATCTGCACGGACGCGGCATCCGTCACGCGAAGGCCGTTCACGAAATGGGGGACGAGCCCCGCCTCCCGCATCTTCGAGGAGATGGCCTTGCCGCCACCGTGCACGATCACGGGATTGATGCCGACCGCCTCGAGAAAGACAACGTCGCGGAGCAGACGCTCCACCTGCTGGTCGTCCTCCATCGCGCTGCCGCCGTATTTGATGACAAACGTCTGCCCGCGGAACTTCTGAATGTAGGGAAGCGCCTCGATGAGGCTTTCCGTGCGGGCGGCGGGACTGAGAGAGCGGGCCATGGAAAATTATTCGCCGAGATTAAACCGGACGTATTCTTCGGTGAGATCGGTGGTGAAGACCGTATGGGTCGCCTTGCCGGCGTGCAATTCCACCGTCACCTTGAAGGATTTCTTCGCCGCGACCGCCTGCAGCCGCGCAAACGGCGTCTTCGCCGGCATGCCCCCGCGCACCGCCGCGACCTTGTCGTAATCGATGTCCGCGAGATCGGGATCGAACTCCGCTCCGGAGTAGCCGACCGCGTCGAGAATGCGGCCCCAGTTCGGGTCGCCGCCCGCCCAGGCGCATTTCGTGAGCGTGGAATTCGCAATCGCCTCGGCCGCAAGTCTGGCGTCCTTCGCCGTCTTCGCCCCGCGCACCTCGACTTCGATGAAGCGCGTGACGCCCTCGCCGTCGAGCACGATCTTCTTTGCGAGATCGAGCGCGACCTCCTCGAGGGCGACCTGGAAATCCGCGAGCTCGGGCCGGCCCTGCGTGCCGCTCGCCAGCAGGATGACGGTGTCGTTGGTGCTCATGTCACCATCGATCGTGATGCGATTGAACGACCGCTCGACCGCCAGCTTGAGCGCCGCGCGCAGCTCGGCGCGGGAAAGCGCGGCGTCCGTCGTGATAACGCTCAGCATCGTGGCCATGTTCGGATCGATCATGCCCGCGCCTTTCGCCACACCGCCCACGCGGAACTTCTGGCCGCCGGACTCGAATTCGCAGGCAAACTCCTTCGGCACGGTGTCACTTGTCATGATCGCGCGCGCGACCGCCTCGCTCGATTTCGTGTCGAGCCGGGCCACGAGCTCCGGCACCTTGGCGACCATCCGCTCGATCGGCAGAGGCACGCCAATGCGTCCGGTCGAGCACACGAGAATTTCCTCGGGCTTCGTGCCCAGAGCGAGGGCCGTGGATGCCGCCATCGCCTTCGCGTCCGAGATGCCGGGCTGGCCCGTGCAGGCATTTGCATTGCCGCTGTTGAGGATGACCGCGCGGCACATCTTCCCGCGCAGATGCTCGGTCGAGACCAGCACCGGCGCAGCCTTCACCCGGTTCGTCGTGAAAGTCGCCGCGGCCAGCACGGGCGTCGCTCCGGCGACCAGCGCGAGATCGTCCCGCGAGCCTTCCGGATACTTGATGCCCACGGACACCGCCGCCGCGAGAAACCCCTTCGGCGCATTCACGCCCCCTTTGATTTTGCGAATTTTCGTCATTTAGAGCAGCGCCGTGGCTTCGTCGAACCCGGCCATGAGATTGAAATTCTGCACGGCCTGACCGGCCGCACCTTTTACGAGATTGTCCTCCGCGCTGAGCAGGATCAGCCGCTTCGCCCGGTCGTCGAACCGCACCGCGATGTCGCAGAAGTTCGTTCCGGTCACGTTCTTCGTATCGGGCAGCGACTCGCGCACCCGCACGAACGGCTCGTTCGCGTAGGCCTCGCTCAACGCCTCGGCGATCTGGTCCGGCTTCACGCCCGGAGCGAGCCTGACGAACGTCGTCGTGTGGATTCCCCGCGTCATCGGCGCAAGATGCGGCACGAAGGTGATCACGATCGGCGCGCCCGCCGCGAGACTGAGTTCCTGCTCGATCTCGGAGAGATGCCGGTGCTTGGGCAGGCCGTAGGCTCGCAGGCTTTCGTTGCACTCCGCGTAAAGCAGCGTCACGTCGGCCTTCCGCCCGGCGCCGCTCACGCCGCTGGCGCTCGAGACCACGATGTCCTCGCGTGCGATCAGCCCGGCGCGCAGCAAAGGAACCAGCGGCAGCAAAATGCTCGTCGGATAACACCCCGCCGAGGCCACGAGCTTCGCCGTCCGAATTTCCTGCCGGTGCAGCTCCGGCAGGCCATAGACCGCACCAGCCAGGCTTCCGGGAGCCGGATGCGCATCGCCGTAGAACTCCTCGTAAACTCCGGCATCCCGCAGCCGGAAATCCGCGCTGAGATCGATCACCCGCTTCCCGGCTTCCACGAGAGGCAGCGCAAATTCGGTCGCGAGGCCGTGCGGCAGGGCGAGAAAGAAATACTCGGCGCCGCTGGCGAGCAGGGCGTCGATCTTCGAGTCGCAGAAACTCAACCCCGCAAATGCCGGCGAGCCCGCCAGTCGCGGCAGGACGTCCGTCACCGGCCGGCCGGCATGCGTGCGGGAGCTCACCGCGACGATCCGGATCCCCGGATGGCGGCTGAGCAGGGTGCACAGCTCCTCTCCCGAGTAGCCATTGGCACCGACGATGGCGACGTTCACAGCGGACATGGCGGAAACGCTATCGACGCCCCCCTTCCCGCGCAAGACGCGCCGTAACCGTAAATTTCCGCGGCAGACTTGACCGCGGCGCCGGTCTGCCGTTTACTCTCCCCTCGCGCGAGATTTCGCGACGAGGAAAACGGGCTGTGGCTCAGCTTGGTAGAGCGCTTGAATGGGGTTCAAGAGGTCGTGGGTTCGAATCCCGCCAGCCCGATTCCCCCGAGACCCTGATAAACTCAAGGTCCGGGGGATTTTTCTTTTCTGGGCACGCCTCCCACCCGGAAGGACAGTGCCCGAATAGTGCCCAAAAATTGCGGAATGCGACTGCGCCGCCCGGTTCCTAGCGGCGGCTTGAATTCAAAAATCAGAGCTTCCATGATGCTCCGATGAGCAATCCAAGTCGGCTCATTCCCATCGGCGACGGTCTCAAGCCTTGCCCAGATTGTGGGAATCGTGTCTCGGCGAAGGCGGAGACGTGCCCTAAATGCGGACGAGTGATCCGAACAAGGCAGTCCACCACGGGCTTACTCGCGGCGTCATCATCGCAAATTTGGCCGTCGAATAAACGTTGATTGACTTTACGCGTTCCATCAACTGTGTTCGCCAAAAACCTCCCCATTTATGACTACAACCGTCAGCTTGGCAGCTAGGGATTTTATTGTGGTTGGTTGCGACAGCCTTGCAACTTCGAGCGAAGCAATGATTTCACCCGAGGTGCTTGAAGGCACTTTTTTCGATTCTAGCGGCAATCTCAAACTTGGCGCCGACGGGGCTCCTGTTTTGAAGTCAGTCGCATTCGGGAACTCACCGTAAAAAACTTGGTCGGACAATTCGTTGAATCTGACGAATTTAAAGGCCCAAACCGCAACAGTATCGCGGGAATCGCAGATGAACTGAAAAAGTTTTTGATGAACGCTTTCGTCACTCAATATCCAAATGAGTGGGATAGGCCATCGATGGAAATTTTGTTATCCGGATATTCTGATCAATGCCGGCAACCCGAGATAATTCGACTGACCTTTTCGTTCAACTGGCAGACCGGATCTTTCTCCGCCGATGTCACGGAGGAGGTGAAAGTTGGCGCATACAACGTGGTTTTCGGAGGGCAATATGACGTGATTCAACGTGTTGTCGTTGGCGTGGACATCAACGCGTATGCATCCCTCAAGAATGAGTGCTGGGATATTCTCGAGTCTTACAGACGAGAAATTCAATCCGGGCTTGATGCTGCAAGTGTCAACTACACCGTCCCCAACATCAATCAGGCGGAACGAAAATACGATCTTTTTGGCCGAGGCTTTCAACAAGTGGGAATTACCGGAATTTCCTCAGACGTAGGGAGTTTGTCCGAACAGGCGGGAATCGATCTCGTGTCCTTTCTGATCAATACAATGATCAAATCTCAGGAGTTTTCATCATCCATTCCAACGGTCGGCGGCGATATCCATATTGGAATAATTGATGCTTCTGCTGGATTTCGTTGGATTTCTCGGGAAGAGTATCGATTCGAAAACCACTGCACTCCAAAATTCTAACCATGCTTGAAATCGCAAAATTGAATGCGCGCACCGGCTCACAAACTGCTGGCCAGGTGCTGTCTTCGTATCGGCGTGACTCAATCGCATCGTCTGAACAGCGCGACGTCCGCCCGACACGGTCCGGCCCCGCAGTGACCAAAGAGATCACCGATCGAAAGGCGTTTGGTAGAGCGAGTCTGACTCCAGCTCGATAGGTTGGCGCACTCAAAAGTGTGAGCGCAAACCAGAAGGAAGGATCACAGCGTCGAATCGCTTCAAAAAGCCGGCCTGCAATGGGTCTGGAAAGGCGAATCGCCTTCTGCGCGGCGTGGACTGTGATCGTGCCGGAGGCGACTTGCTCGGCAAGTTCGGGAGCTTTCTCGATGACTTGCTTGGCCCTCTGAACGGACGAACGTGAAACCGAAAGAGCGTCGGCTGCCTGCTGCTGGGAGGGTGCGTCAATTGACGCATGCTGATTTCGGCCCTCTTCGGACAGTTCGGCCAGCTTTGCGGCGATCATCGCTCGCTGACTCTCCGAAAGATGCCGGCGATGCAGGTTAAGCGAGAGCGTGTCTTTTACCGGATCGGTGCCGGTGTATTCGGCCCAAAAATATTTCACAGAGACGCTTGTTACAGTGCCTCTGAATCACGGTAGTGCTCACAGGTCGGAGTGTTGACCTCGCCCGGAATTCCGTATCAATGGGCAGGCGATGAACACCATCGTCTCCATCCAACCCGTCGGCCTGCGCGCCGAGGATTTGCCAGCCTATTTTGGCAGCTCAACCGTCGCCGCTGAAATCGTCAAAGTCGGAATCCTCACACCGGTTCGGAAAGTAAAAGGTCTCACCATCTACGACACCGGCGATTGCGCCCGCGCGTGGATCGAGACCGGCAGCTCCGGCAACAACCCTAAGGCGGAACTGAATTTCACGCCACGACTCGGTCGCGAATTCCTCCTCTCCGGTTATCGCCAGTCGATGCAATCGCTCCATGAACCCAGGAATTACTACGCCCGCGTTCGCACGTTTCTGCACAGTTATCGGCCGTGCCGCCCTTTCCTCGCCTTTCCAGGAGTGAGGTCATCGCGTTGTTGAAATGCCTCTGGCTGGTCGGAATCTGTGCGCCGGGTCGCAGGGCATTCTGGCGGCTTTTCTGCGGCACGCTGATTACGCGCCCGCAATGCTTCTCCCGGACGATGGAACTCTCGGTAAGGGGTCACCATTTTCGCAAAGTCGCGAGGAGTTTCTGAGCTCGATTGGCATTGAAGCCGCGTCATGCTTTGACCGTCGGCAAGCAAGAGTTCGAGAAAGCCAACCGACGGCGAGAGCGGGAATCGCTACCTGCTTAACTTGAGTTCAAAGGCAAGACCCCATGAACTCCCCAGCCAGATTCTCCCTCCCAGTTTCCGCCGGCCCCGTTGCGGACATCGCCACGATCCTCGTCCCGATCGACTGCGGTCCCCGCTCCCGCGCGCTGCTTCAAAGTGCGTCCGCGCTGTCCCGGGCCGTAGGCGGGCATCTCGTCATTCTCCACGTCTACGAGCCGCTCACCTATGCGCCTGCGCATTGTTCCGCCGAGCAGTTGCGTCTTTATCGGGAAAACCGGCACCGCATGGCGGAAGGAAAGCTCGAACTCCTCCAAGACGAGTTTCTGGACGACGCGGAGGTGCAAGCCGCCACGCTCCTCGCGATCGAAGGATTGCCGCAGGATAAGATCTGCGAGACGGCACTGCGGACGCACGCCGACCTGATCGTCGCCTCCACGCATGGTTACCGAGGCTTGAACCACCTCTTCGTTGGCAGCACCGCCGAGCACCTCATTCGTCGGGTCCCCTGCCCGATCCTCATTCTTCCGACAGCCGTCGAGGGCTCGGAGAATGTCGGCGACGTGATCGGGCTCCACTCCAAACCCTCGAACTTCCCGCCCCACGAAAGGAACACGCCATGAGTTCGAAATTCTCCGAAACCGTCGAGCGGCCTCTGCGCATGCTTCTGAACCAGGAGTTCGTCGAATCCGGCCGGGCCGTTCCAGCTTCGCGCGCTTTTGCCACGTTCCCTTCCACGCCCTCGATTCCTCCGGCGCCTGCCTTCGGCTTTGATCGCATCCTCGTGCCGACCGATTTTTCCTGCCTCTCGACGGTCGCACTCGCCTACGCGCGACGGCTGGCCACCCGTCTCGGGGGCGAGGTGATTCTTCTCCACGTCTGCCCACACCAACTGCATGCAAGCTCGGGGGCCTCGGACGCACCGAACGAAAAGCGTCGGGATGATCACCGGAAATTTGCGGAGGCCCAGATCGAATGCCAGCTTGCGAATACCGGCGCCCTGGCGTCCACCGATACCGCGACCGTGCGCGTGTTGATCGAAGAGGGGAGTCCGCACAAAGCAATCGTCCTCGAAGCGCTCGCGCAGAAGGCGGACCTCATTGTCACCGCGAAGCACGGCCGCACGGCGGAGAACAAACTCCTGCTTGGCAAGACCGCGGAGTTTCTGGTGCGCAATGCACACTGCCCGGTGCTGCTCATCGGCGACGAGGGCGCGGTTTTTCCTGCGCGCATCCCCATCGAGGAATAGTCAGCCCACCGGCGTCTGCAGGGCCGCCAGAGCTGTTTCCCACGGCAGCGTGGCGCATTTCACACGCTGCGGAAACTCGTGCACCGAGCGCATCACGGTGAGTCGCGGATGAGCGTCGAGTTCCTCCGTCGCCTCGCCGCTCACGGCCAGCTTGCGGAAGTCCTCCGCGAGTCCGCGCGCCGCGGCGACACCGCAGCCGGCAAACTCCATCGTGAGCAGCGATGCCGAGGCCGTGCAGATCGCGCACGCGCTGCCGGTGAATTTCGCCTCGCGCACCGCCCCATCCGCCAGCGCCAGTTCGATCGTGATCTCGTCGCCGCACAACGCGTTGACGCCTTCGGCGCGATGGGTCGCTCCCTCGAGCGGACCGAAGTTCCGTGGCCGCCGCGAATGCTGTAGCAGCACCTCCTGATAAAGTTCCATGCTCATGATCTCGTAAAAAACTCCACCGCTTCGCGCACTGCGGCGACTCCCCGCTCCAGCTCGTCGTCCGTGTTGTAGAGATAAAAACTCATGCGGCACGACGACGGAGCGCCAAGCTTGCGCATGAGCGGCTGAGCGCAATGGTGGCCGGCGCGCAGCGCGACGCCGCGCTCGTTCGCAAAAAAGGCAAGGTCGTGCGCATGCACCCCGGTAACATGAAACGTCACGAGCCCGGCGCGATGACCCATCGGCCCGAACACACGCACGCCATCGATTTCCCGCAGCGCCGACGCCGCCCGCTCGCCAAGTGACTCGCAATGCTCCGCCGCGGCCGCCAGCCCGGTGTCATCGAGATAATCCATCGCGGCGTGCAGTCCCGCCGCCTCGATGATGGCCGGCGTTCCCGCCTCGAAACGAGCGGGAGGTTTGCGGAAGGTCGCGCCCTCGTAGGTCACGCGCGCGACCATCTCGCCGCCAAACTGCCACGGCGCCATCGCCTGCAACATTTCCTCCCTTCCATAGAGCAGCCCGATGCCCGTCGGACCGCACATCTTGTGGCCCGAGCACGTGTAAAAATCGCATCCGATTCCGCTCACATCCACAGGCAGATGCCCCGCGCCCTGGGCGCCGTCGATCAACGTGACGACGCCGCGCCCGCGCGCCTCGGCGCACAACTCGGCCACGGGCGCCACGATGCCAAGAGTGTTCGAGACATGGGCGAACGCAAAGATTCGCGGACGCTCCGCAAGCAGCCTGCGCGCGGCATCGAGATCGAGCGCCGCGCCATTTTCCGTCACCGGCACATAGGCCAGCCGCGCGCCCTTGCGTCGCGCCAGCTCGAGCCACGGCACGAGGTTGCTGTGATGCTCCATCTCGGTCAGCAGGATCGTGTCGCCGGCCTGCACGTTCTCCTCACCCCACGAATTCACGACGAGATTCACCGCCTCAGTCGTGCCGCGTGTGAAGACGATGCTTTCCGGCGTCGGCGCACCGAGAAATGCCGCCGCTCGTGTCCGCGCCGCCTCATAGGCGGCGGTTGCCCGCTCGCTCAATTCATGGATGCCACGATGCACGTTCGCGTATTCGTGCGCGGCGAACTCCGCCATGCGCTCGATCACGGCACGCGGCTTTTGCGTGCTCGCGCCATTGTCCAGATAAGCGACGGGCAGGCCATTCACCTCGACGTCGAGGAAGGGAAATTCCTCGCGGATCGTTGCGAGATCGAAGGTCGCTTTTGTCATCACAGCATCATTCCACATCCTGCTCCCGGCCACCATGCTGCATGAGGCGGAACCTGTCGTATCCCGCAATCATTCCGGGGCTTGATCCTCGTCAAATTCCACCGCGCCAACTGGCGTTAAATCACCCACTATGGAAATTGTCGAAAACCCTCCCTCGCTCCGCATCTGCGAGGATCCTTCACGCGTCCCGCTCGACGGTTCGCACATGGATGCCAATCCCTTCGTCGTCTTCGGCGAGTGGTTCGACGAGGCTTGTGCAGCCGGCGTCCCCGAGGTGAATGCGATGAGCCTGGCCACCGCGGGCGCGGATGGGCGTGTCACGTGCCGCACGGTGCTCCTCAAAGCCTGGGACGAGCAGGGGTTTGTCTTTTTCACGAACTACGAAAGCGAAAAGGCGGCCCAGCTCACGGAGAATCCGCAGGCGGCGCTGCTCTTTCCATGGCTCAGCCTCGGCCGTCAGATCGAGATCACCGGCAAGGCGGAAAAAATCACCCCCGCGGAATCGGCGCGCTATTTTCTGCGCCGCCCCTTCAAGAGCCGCGTCGGGGCGTGGGTTTCGGCGCAAAGCCGCACGATCACCTCGCGCCAGCTGCTGGAGGCGAAGTTCGAGCAGATGCTGCGCAAGTTCCGGAATGGCGAAGTGCCACTCCCGGATACATGGGGCGGCTACCGCGTCGCGCCGCAGACGATGGAATTCTGGCAGGCCGCGCCGCACCGCCTGCACGACCGCATCTTCTACAAGCGCGCCCACAACGGCAGCTGGCGGCAATTGCGGCTCCAGCCCTAGGGGACGCTCGAAATCTTGATGGCGATCAATGCGCCCTCGGCTGGACCTACCGGATAGTGCGGCCTCGGAAAACCGAACCGCAACATCTGGTGACCACCGCGACCCAAATCGATCCGACTTCGTCGCTGAACGAATACCTCGACCGCGAGGATTGGCGGGTCAACGCGAATGCCAACCAGGGCTATTCCCTTGGCGGCATGATTCTCAATCTCGGCGGCAAGCTGACCGCCAACTACTGGCTCGACCACATCTATCCCGAGCCTATCGGCCGCGCGCATCGCCAGGCCGATTTTCATCTGCACGACCTCGACATGCTTGCCGGTTACTGCGCCGGCTGGTCGCTGCGCGCGCTGCTCGCGGAGGGATTCAACGGCGTGCCGAACAAGGTCGAGTCGCGCCCGCCGCGGCATCTGCGCACATCGCTCGGGCAGATGGTGAATTTTCTCGGCACGCTGCAGAATGAATGGGCCGGCGCGCAGGCTTTCAGTTCCGTCGACACGTATCTCGCGCCCTTCGTCCGCGCCGATCGACTCGACGAAGACACCGTCCGGCAGAATCTGCAGGAATTCGTTTTCAACCTGAACGTCCCATCGCGCTGGGGCACGCAGACGCCCTTCACGAATCTCACCTTCGACTGGGTCTGCCCGGAGGATCTGCGCGGGCAGCATCCGCTCATCGGCGGGGAGCCCGCCGCATTCACCTACGGCGATCTCGGCGAGGAAATGCGGATCATCAATCGCGCGTTCCTGCAGGTGATGATCGCTGGCGACGCCCGGCAGCGCATCTTCACGTTCCCGATCCCGACCTACAACATCACCGAGGATTTTCCGTGGGAAAGCGACGACGTCGATCTGCTCTTCGAGGTCACCGCGAAATACGGGCTGCCGTATTTCCAGAATTTCCTGCGCTCCGATCTCCAGCCTGGCATGGTGCGCTCGATGTGCTGCCGCCTGCAGCTCGACCTGCGCGAGTTGCTCAAGCGCGGGAACGGGCTCTTCGGCTCGGCCGAACAGACCGGCTCGCTCGGCGTCGTCACGATCAATGCCGCGCGGCTGGGCTACCTGCGCGCCGGCGACGAGTCCGCGCTCATGGAACGGCTCGAGGAATTGATGGACCTCGCGCGCGACAGTCTCGAGATCAAGCGCGACGTCATCCAGCAGCAGATGGATCGCGGCCTCTATCCCTACACGCGCCGGTATCTCGGCACGCTGCGCAATCATTTCTCCACGATCGGCATCAACGGCGTGAACGAGTGCATCCGGAATTTCACCGGCGACGCGGAGGACATTTCCACCCTATGGGGCCAGGCTTTTGCACTGCGACTCCTCGACCGCATGCGCGAGCGCATCACCGCCTTCCAGCAGCAGACCGGGCACCTCTACAATCTCGAGGCCACACCCGCGGAAGGCACGACCTATCGCTTCGCCCGATCCGATCGCGCCTGTTTTCCAGAAATGCTGCAGGCCGGAACGCCGAACGCCCCCTACTACACGAACTCGACGCAGCTGCCCGTGGGTTTCACCGACGATCCCTTCTCCGCCCTCGATCACCAGGAGGAACTCCAACGCCGCTACACCGGCGGCACCGTCTTCCATCTTTATCTTCCGGAGCGTGTGTCCACCGGCCGCGCATGCCGCGACCTCGTCCGCCGCGTGCTCACGCGCTTCCGCATCCCGTATCTCACGATCACGCCCACGTTCTCGATCTGCCCCGCGCACGGCTACCTCGCTGGCGAGCACGAGTTTTGTCCGCGCTGCGATGCCGAGCGCCTGGCTCGCAAGCAGCAAGAAAGCTTATGAAAAAAATCGAACTCGAAGACCACGAGCGCCAGCGGTGCGAAGTGTGGACGCGCGTGATGGGCTACCATCGGCCCGTCTCGCAATTCAACATCGGCAAGCAGAGCGAACACCACGAGCGCCTTCCGTTCCGCAAATTGAAAACCGAGGAGCCCGTTGTCGCTGCGAGCTGAACCTGGCCTGCGGGTCGGCGGATTCGTCCCATTTTCGACCGTCGATTTTCCCGGCCGTCTCGCCGCGGTTGTCTTCTGCCAGGGCTGTCCGTGGCGCTGCCGCTACTGCCACAACCCGCATCTGCAGTCGTTCGACGGAGGCACCGCCGACTGGCCGCGCATCGAGGCTTTCCTCGAGACAAGGCGCGGATTGCTCGATGCCGTGGTCTTCAGCGGCGGAGAGCCCACCGCCCAGCTTGGGCTGCCTGCGGCCATGCGAACTGCGCGGCGCATGGGCTTTGCCGTGGGGCTGCACACGGCCGGAATTTTCCCATTCCCCCTCCGCCGGGCGCTGGATTACGTGGATTGGGTCGGCCTTGATATCAAGGCGCCGTTCGAGCGTTACGCCGAGACCACCGGCTGCCGCGCAAGCGGACGAAATGCCGAAGACTCGCTGCGCATTTTGCTGGGATCGGGCGTGGACTACGAGCTGCGCACAACGGTCCATCCCTCTCTCCTCGACGACGCCGGGAAAAATCAAATTCGCCGGACGCTGGACCGCTTCGGCGCCCGTCCCACCCGCTGGCAGGAATTCCGCCCCGCCGGCTGCGCCGACATGGAACTCAACGCCGCTTTCCAGGCCAATTTTTGACTTGGATCAACGACGGCGCGCATCATTCCTGCGATTTTTCCTCTCATGCAATCCATCGGCTCCCTCGTGGACCGTCCTGCGACCATCACGTGGGAGGTGACGCGCGGCGCGATGGAAGGCCATCGGAGTCCGCGGTTCTGCACCGACCTGACCGCCCGCGAATGTCGCAACGTCGTCGACCAGATCGCCGAAGCCGCCCCGCAGATTCTCCTCATCTCGGGCGATGTGGTGGCGCGACGCGACCTCGTGGAAATCATCGCGCGCGCAGATGCGCATGGCATCTGGGTCGCCCTTCGACCCGCGATCCGGCGCGGGCTGCTCGACGTCGATTTCGGCGCACTGCGCCATGCCGGCTTGCGCAGCCTGTCCGTGAATCTTGGCAGCACTCGCACCGCTGGAATGGATCGCCGCATTTCCACCGCGCTGGATGTCCTCACCGCCGCACGCCGCGCGCGTCTCGCCATCCAAATCAAGACGACTCTCCCCGACTTCGACGATCTCCCGCGCGTCATCCGCATTATGAGATCGCTCCAGCCCGCGGAATGGAGAACTTCCTTGCCCGTGCCTCGCCGCGGCGAGGAGCCCCTCAATCCGAATCTCACGGAGAAGATGCTCAGTGCGTTGAGTCTTTTTCCATCGGCCACGGGCGTTCCACTGGGCATCAGCAACGCCCCGCACATCCGTCGGATCTCCATACAGGCCCACGCCGTCCCCCATCCGCGCCGGCGTCGCATCGTTCCGCTCAACGACGGACGCGGCCGCCTTTTCGTCTCCCATCGTGGGGAAATCATGCCCGGCTCCGCGCTACCGATCGCCTGCGGCAATGTTCGCCTTCATCATCTTCTCGACATCTATCGGGAGGCTCCAGTTTTTCAGCGGCTGAGAAACCCGAATCTGCTCAGGGGAAAATGTGGCCGATGCGGATTCCGCCTCGTCTGCGGAGGCTCTCGCGCCCGGGCCTACGCCGCCACCGGCGATTACCTTGCCTCGGACCCCGCCTGTGCGTTCGCGTCCGCGGCTCCACGCCCGGCATCGGACGAGGCGCTCCTCGCTTCCTGACCCTTTCATGAAAATCCCTGCCCTGCTCCGCGCACTTTTGTTGAGACTGAATCCCGACCTCGCTCATTCGCGCTCTGCCGACAATCCGCAGCGTTTGCACGAGCTTCCGAACGGCTCATCCGCGTCCATCACCGGCCTTGCCCTTCCTGACGACGCACGCCGGCGGCTGCTCGAGCTCGGCTTCCTCCCCGGCACGCCGCTGCACGCCATAAGGCGCGCGCCACTCGGCGATCCGCTCCAGGTCGAAGTGTGCGGCTATCATCTCTCCCTCCGCCGCCGCGAGGCGTCCGGCATCCTCATCGAACCCCGATGAGCGCCGGCATTCTCCTCGATCAGCCTCCCAAAAAGAATCGCACCCGCCTGGTCGCGCTTGCGGGAAATCCGAACAGCGGCAAGAGCACCATCTTCAACGCCCTCACCGGCCTGCGGCAAAAAGTCGCGAACTATCCCGGCGTGACCGTTGAAAAGAAAACGGGGCGCTTTGCCGGGATGCATGGCGAGTTCATGGACGCGCTCGATCTCCCCGGCACCTATAGCCTCGACGCGCAAAGCCCCGACGAGGCCATTGCACGCGACGTGCTGCTCGGCCACCGGCAGGACACCCGCCGCCCGGACGTTGTCGTGAGTGTCGTGGACGCGTCGAACGTCGAGCGCAATCTCTACCTCACCACCCAGCTCGGCGACCTCGGCATTCCGGTCGTGGTCGCGCTGAACATGGTCGATGTCGCGGAGCAAAAAGGCATCCGCATCGATCCCGACTCCCTCGAGCGAAGGCTTGGAATGCCGGTCGTTCCGATGGTCGCGTCGAAGGGCAAAGGTCTCGTGGAGCTCAAATCCCGGCTCGCGCAGGCCCGCACGACGCGACCTGGCGGCGCCACCCTCTCCTCCAGCGTGGAGGATCGCTACGCGCGGATTCGCGAGATTTGCTCCGGCGCCGTGCGGCGTCCCGACTCTCCGCGCCGCTCGCTCACCGATCGCGTGGACGCCGTTCTCACTCATCGCGTCTGGGGCTGGGTGTTCTTCCTCTCGCTCATGGCGCTGCTCTTTTTCTCGATCTTCCAGATCGCGGCATGGCCGATGGAGGGAATCGAGTCCGCCACCGCATTCGCCGGGGAATGGCTCGGCGGCCGCATGCCCGCCGGCGACCTTCGCAGCCTGCTCACGGACGGCGTCGTGGCGGGCGTCGGAGGCGTCGTCGTCTTCCTGCCGCAGATTTTGATCCTCTTTTTCTTTCTCGGATTGCTCGAGGACAGCGGCTACATGGCGCGCGGCGCGTTCATCATGGACCGCCTCATGGCCATGGTCGGACTGCATGGCAAGTCCTTCATCCCGCTGCTCAGCTCGTTCGCCTGCGCGATCCCCGGCGTCATGGCGGCCCGCACCATCGAGAATCGCGGCGACCGCCTGGCGACCATCCTGATCTGCCCGCTCATGAGCTGCTCGGCGCGGTTGCCCGTCTATGCGCTGATGATCGCGGTGCTCCTGCCGGCCGGGACCGGCGCCGCCTGGACGAAGGCCGGCATCATGCTCGCGATGTATGTGCTGGGAGTGGCCGCGGCCTTCGTGACGGCGTGGCTGCTCAAGCGCACGGTCTTTCGCGGCGAGCCGTCGATGCTGCTGCTCGAGATGCCGCCCTACCGGCTCCCCTCGCTGCGCAACACCTTTCTCCGCATGTGGGAGCGTGGCCGCATCTTCCTCACGCACGCGGGCACCACGATCCTCGCGCTATCCATCGTGCTGTGGGCCATGATGACCTATCCCAAGCCCGCGCAATCCGACACACCGCCCTCGCAGGCGCTTTCCGGCAGCCTCGCGGGCCGCATGGGCCACGCGCTGGAGCCAGTGATTCGCCCGCTCGGCTACGATTGGAAGATCGGCATCGGGCTCATTGCATCCTTCGCGGCGCGCGAGGCTTTCGTCGGCACGATGGCGATCGTTCACAACGTAGGCGACGACGGCGACGGCAGCGTCACCCTGCGCGACGCGTTGCGCGCGGAACGGCGAGCCGACGGTTCACCGGTTTACACACCCCTGGTCTGCATCGGGCTGATGGCCTTCTACGTGCTCTCGATGCAATGCATGAGCACGCTGGCCGTGGTGCGCCGCGAGACGAATAGCTGGCGCTGGCCGATCTTCCAGTTCGCTTACATGACCGCGCTCGCCTACGGAGCAAGCCTCCTCATTTACCAGGGCGGCCGCCTGCTGGGATTCCAATGAACTGGCAATCGCTAACCGTCATGGCGCTGGTTCCCGGGGCTGCATTCTATCTGGCCTGGAAAAGCTTTCGCGCAAGCCGCTGCCGGTGCGGCGGATGCCGCTGTCCCGTCTCCCCGGGCGTCCCGGCAGCGGGCGGCGTGCCTGGAGTCAGGCCGCCGCAGCGCAGGACTCCCGTTCCGACCAGTCGGATCGCAGAGCCCGTGGATCCTGCACGATGATTCGCCTCCCCCGGACGACGAGATAACCCGAGTCGCTCAACTGGCGCAGCGTTCGAGAGAGAGTTTCCTGCCGCACGCCCAGCTCGCTGGCGAGGTTGCGCTTGGTGGTGCCGAGGTCGATTTCGACCGCGGCCGATGCGTCCGCGCAGCGACGCAACAACCAATGCACGAAACGCGTCACGCTGTCCCCGGTGACGAAATCCTCGAACGAGGTCGCCAGGTCGTGGACGCTCCGCTCCATCAAGGACAGCAGGCGCAACGCAAGCTCGGGACAGTGCCGGCATTTTTCCGCGAAGTCGCGCCAGGGAATCATCACGATCTCCGAAGAAACAATCGCCCGAGCATCGGCAGGACATCCCTCGCCAGCCTCATCCGGAGTCTCCGCAAGCATCTCTCCCTCGCGATAAAAATGAATGACGACTTCACGACCGTCCAAAGCGACGCGATGTAGATTCACGATCCCGCGGCGCACGAAATAGAGACCAGTTGCAGGCTCTGCCCGGTGGAAGAGGTAGTCGTCTTTCCGGAGCGACCTGACGATTGCGCTAACAGCAAGATCGCGGAGGTCCGCCTCCGGCAGATCACGGAACAACGCACGCTGGCGCAGAAAGTAACGCAGCGCTTCGGTGCGAAACTCCACGGCCGCGCGGCTTGCAGGCGGCGTCATTTTGGATCGCAGTCGGGGATGGGACGAAACCGGGAGCGAATGGGTTCTCACAAGGGGTGCTAGAAGGTCACGCCCATGTGCAGGCCAAAGACGTTGGCGTTATGCGCGATCCCGGTGCCATCGGGGCGGACGATGTATTGCCAGAACGGCTGGAGATAGATGAACTTCGTGAGTTGCACGCGATAGTCGGCCTCGACAACCGCCTCGTAAGTTTGATGCACGGATTGGCCGGCATCCGCCTCCGCGACGATCTTGTCGTAGCTGTAGTTTCCGTAGCCGAAGGCAATGCCCAGCTGGTCGCGATCGCGTCCGGGGATGAGGCCCTTGTAGACAAGCCCGGTGTGGAAATAGAACGGCATGGCGTTGTCGTAAGCCGGCGCAAAATTGACGAACGAAAACGCATAGAGCCCCTCTTCGCTGAGCTTGGGCTCCGTCACGGGCTCCTTGAAATTCTTTCCGGCCAGCGCGGGCGCCGGGGCCGGTGATGGCTCCCGAAACAGCATCTGGTCGGCCTGCCAGTAGAACGTGTATTTTTGATCGCAAACTTCGCCATCGAACGCCTTGTTCTCCAAGCCCCAATAGATCGAACCGAAGGCGTATTTACCGGGAAGTTTCGCGGCGCCGAGCTTCGGCGTGACGCCGGTCTCGGCGAGGAAGTAGAGACCGTTGTCGCTGGGGTTCGGAGCATAGCCGGCAAGGTCGAGCCCGTGATTCGGCATCTTCGTGGCCTGGGGTATGGCAAGGTAGAGTCCCGCCATCGCGTAATACCAATCCACCGGCTTCACCTTCAGAAATCCGCCCCACGCCGCATAGCTGCTACTCCATGGGAAGCCGTTCACGCCACCAATGCCTTTCGTGACGGCGATGGCATTGCTCATGAAGAGCTTGGAATCAGGCTGGTCGGCGAAGAAATCGTAGGGGTTCTGCCAGCCTCCGGAGATCGTGAGCAGCTTCTTCACACCGAAGAGCTCGGGCGTCACGTAGGTGAGATAGAACGGCATGAGCCGCCACTGCTGGCCGCTCTGGTATTTGGAAGGATTGAAGTTGCTGGAGGCGCCGACGTATTCGTTCGGATTGCGGCCGTCGCGCCAGCGCACGGAGCCATCCGCGGTGAGTCCCTCGATGCCGGCGAGCTTGCCGAAGTCGAGCGTGATGCCGAGGCGGATCTCCTCGTCGAAGGCGCCGCGCGGCGAGTCGAGCCCGCCACCGGTGAGTCCGTAAAACGTGCCTTTCCAATAGCCATGCACGTCGATGCCGTGATTCTCGAGCGTGTCGCGCACACCGAACCAACCACCGCTCGCGTATTTCCCTTTCACCCAATCCGCGAAGGCGGAACCCGAGGGTTCGGCTGGCCCGGCGTGGAGCGCGGCGAAAATGGCGAAGAACAATCCTGCCAGGATGAAAAGAAGGAGGTGGGTCCGGCGACGTTGAGAGAGCTGTTCGATGTTCATTGATCGGGTCGCTGTCGACCCGTGCGCCCAACCTCCCGATTTCGCCTCCGTCCGGCTCTCCGTCCGTTGGGAGAAAGCCGCTCAAAATTGTCTTTTCCGCCAATCAGGATTGCGCGGTCTGCACCGCCGTGAGCGCGATGGTGTAGACGATATCCTCGACGAGAGCACCTCGGGAAAGATCGTTCACCGGGCGGCGCAACCCCTGCAGCATCGGACCGATGGAAACGACGTTCACGACGAGAACTTTCGCGCTCATGCGCCACACCTCGCGCACGCGCAGGGAAGCTGGGCAAAAAAATCGTTACCCTTGTCATCCACGAGAATGAAGGCCGGGAAGTCCTCGACGCGGATGCGATAGACGGCCTCCATGCCCAGCTCCGGAAATTCGATCAACTCGACCTCGCGGATGTTTTCCTGCGCGAGCAGCGCCGCCGGCCCCCCAATGCTGCCGAGGTAAAATCCCCCGTGATTTCGGCACGCATCGGTGACCTCTTTGCTGCGATTCCCCTTTGCCAGCATGACGAGCGAGCCGCCATGGCTCTGGAAAAGATCGACATAGCTGTCCATGCGACCGGCTGTCGTCGGACCAAACGACCCGCTCGGGAATCCCTCCGGCGTTCTGGCTGGTCCGGCGTAATAGACCGGATGATTCTTGAGATAATCAGGCAGGCCGCCGCCCGCATCGAGCCGCTCCTTGAGCTTCGCGTGCGCGATGTCACGGGCGACGATGATCGTGCCATTCAACGAGAGACGCGTGGCGACGGGGTAATGGGACAGCTCCGCCCGGATCTCGGCCATAGGCTTGTCGAGGTCGATCCGCACCACAGTGGCATCGGTCGCGTTGCGATATCGCGCGGGAATGAAGCGACCGGGATTGTCCTCCAGCTGCTCGAGCCAAACGCCGTATCGATCGATCTTCGCCTTGATGTTCCGGTCCGCGGAGCAGGACACGCCCATGCCTACGGGACAGGAGGCCCCATGCCTTGGAAGCCGGATCACGCGCACGTCCAGCGCGAAGTGCCTGCCGCCGAATTGCGCGCCGATGCCCAGGGATCGCGCGCCTTCGAGCAGCCGCGCCTCGAGGTCGCGATCGCGAAAGGCACGCCCCGTCTCGTCACCCGAATCCGGGAGCGCATCGAAATATTTCGCCGAAGCCAGCTTGACCGTTTTCAGGCACGTTTCCGCGCTGGTGCCGCCGATGACGAAGGCCACATGGTAGGGCGGGCAGGCCGCCGTGCCGAGAGAGCGCATTTTCTCGAGGAGGAAAGCCTCGAGGCTCTGAGAATTGAGCAGGGCCTTCGTCTCCTGAAACAGATAGGTCTTGTTGGCCGAACCGCCGCCTTTGGCGATGAACAGGAAACGATATTCCTCACCGTCGCAGGCGGCGATGTCGATCTGAGCGGGGAGATTCGTGCCGGAGTTTTTTTCCCGGTAGAGATCGAGCGCCACGGTCTGCGAGTGGCGAAGATTTTCTTCGCGGTAGGTCTGATAAATGCCGAGAGAAAGCGCCTCCGCATCACCGCCACCTGTCCAGACCTGTTGTCCTTTCCGGGCCACGATCGTCGCGGTGCCGGTGTCCTGGCAAAGCGGAAGCACGCCTCGCGCCGCCACCTCGGCGTTGCGCAGCAACGAAAGCGCGACGAAGCGGTCGTTCTCGCTCGACTGCGGATCGTCGAGAATGGCGGCCACCTGGGACAGGTGGCTGTTTCGCAGCAGAAACGCGCAATCGCGAAAAGCGACTCGCGCCATCTCCGCCAGGGCGTTTGCGGAAACTCTCAGGACCGACAGGCCGTCGAATTCGTCGACGGAAACGCCATGGCGAGTCAGCAAGCCATAGCGGGTGTTGTCTTTCTCGATCGGGAACGGGTCATGATAACGGAAGGGAGTGGTTTGCATGATTTCAGACGCGCCATCCCTGGAGGATGCGCATGTAGTTCGCGCGTTCGTATGCCGAAGGATCCGGGCAATGGCGCAGGCTCATCGATCCGCGCAACTGGTCGAGCGAGTCGTAGTCGTGCTCCTCGAGCCATTGCCGCATTTCCCGGAGGACGACGCCGAGGTGCTCCGGGCCATGCTTCAGCAATGCGGAAACCATTTGCACCGCATCCGCGCCGGCCATGATCGCCTTGATCGCATCCGTGGCCGTATGCACACCCCCGCTCACCGCGAGCGAGCCCTCGACGCGACTGAAAAGAATCGCCAGCCAGCGCAGGCGCAGGCGCAGCTCGGACGAGTCGGATAGCTTCAGCGTCGGAAGCGCCTCGAGATTCTCGATGTCGATGTCGGGTTGGTAAAAGCGGTTCAAAAGGACGAGTCCGCTCGATCCGGCCGCCGCGAGCTTGCGCGCAAAATTCGGCAGCGAGGAGACAAACGGCGAAAGCTTGATCGACACCGGGATCGCCACGCTTCGCCGCACCGAGCGCAAGACCTCCACCGCCTCATTCTCCACGGACGTCGCGGTCTGCACGGGATCGGTGGGCAGATGGTAATAGTTCAGCTCGATGGCATCCGCGCCGGCGCGCTCCATCTCGCTCGCCATGCGGATCCATCCGCCGATCGTCGTGCCGTTGAGCGATGCGATGACCGGCACATCCACGGCGTCCTTGATGCGCCGCAATTGCTCCAGATACTGGCCGGGACTCAGGGCGAAATCATCGGCCTCCGGCAGAAAGCTTCCCGCCTCGTTAAAGGAGTCGAGGTAGCTCTCGACCGCATTCGCGTAGCCCCGCTGCTCGAGTGCGATCTGCTCCTCGAAGAGCGAATGCATCACGATGGCGGAGGCGCCCGCATCCTCGAGGCGGCGCACCATGTCGAGGTCGTCGACGAGCGGCGACGCGCCCGGCATGAGCGGATGCTTGAGGGTGAGACCAAGATAATTCGTAGTGAGGTTCATGATGCGGTTGGGGCGAGCGGCGTCGCCAATCGAGTGTGAAGTTGCCAGCGGAGGTCGGCCCCGAGCTGCGCGGAGGCCTGCAAGTCGAGGAACCGGCGCGTGTCGGATTTTTCGATCATGCGAAAGCGGAGTTCGTTCTCCAGATAGCGCGCGACGGGAATCCTCGGCGGGCCGCTGTCGAGCTGCAGCGCGGGCATTCCCGCCTCGCCGCGACGGGGATCGAACCGATAAAGCGGCCAGATGCCGGACTCGACCGCCTTCTTCTGCTGCGAGAGACCGTTCCGCAGCGCATAGCCGTGGGCGATGCAATGGCTGTAGGCGATGATGAGCGAGGTGCCGGGGAAATTTTCGGCCTCGTCGAAGACCTTCACGGTCTGTGAATCCTTCGCGCCCATCGCGACGCGTGCCACGTAGGCCGAGCCGTAGGTCATGGCGATCAATCCGAGATCCTTCTTCGGTCGCGACTTGCCCGAGACGGCGAATTTCGCGCTCGCGGCGAGCGGGGTGGATTTCGACTGCTGCCCGCCGGTGTTCGAATAAACCTCGGTGTCGAGGACAAGGATGTTCACATCGCGTCCGAGCGAAATCACATGGTCGAGGCCGCCGAACCCGATGTCGTAGGCCCAGCCATCGCCGCCGACGATCCACACGCTCTTGCGGACAAGGGCATCCGCGACCGCGTCAAGACGGCGTGCGGCGGGATCGGAACCCAGTTTCAGGCGCAACGCGGCGACCCGCTCGCGCTGCCTGGCGATCGCAGCCTCGCCGCGCTGGTCGGCATTCAGGATCTCCGAGACGAAGGCGTCGCCGAGTTTCGGCGCGAGCAGTTGCAGCAGTTCGCGAGCAATCTCGTTCTGCTTGTCCAGCGCGAGGCGCATGCCGAGCCCGTATTCCGCGTTGTCCTCGAAGAGCGAATTCGACCAGGCGGGGCCGAGGCCGGCGGCGTTCGTCGTGTAGGGCGTCGTGGGCAGATTGCCGCCGAAGATCGAGGAACATCCGGTGGCGTTCGCAATCAACGCGCGGTCGCCGAAAAGCTGGGTGAGCAGCTTGAGGTAGGGGGTCTCGCCGCAGCCCGCGCAGGCGCCGGAATATTCGAAAAGAGGTTCGCCGAACTGGCTGCTTTTGACCTCGGGTTTCAGGCCCGCGCGATCTGGCGAGGGAAGTCCGAGAAAGAAGGCGTAGTTCTCGCGCTCGGCGAGGCGCAACGGAGCCTGCGGTTGCATGTTGATCGCCTTGCGGCGCTGATCGGCCTTGTCCTTCGCCGGACAGGCTTCGACGCAAAGGCCGCAGCCCGTGCAGTCCTCGGGCGCGATCTGGAGTGTGTATTTCCGCCCCGGAAACTCCGCCGAGCGGAAATCTGCCGATTTGAACGAAGCCGGCGCCGTGACGAGCAGATCGGGCTCATAGAATTTCGGCCGGATGCAGGCGTGCGGGCAGACGAGAGCGCACTTGTTGCACTGGATGCACAGGTCCGCCTCCCAGGCGGGAATTTCGTCGGCGAGGTTTCTTTTCTCCCATTTCGATGTTCCGGTTGGCCACGTCCCATCGACAGAAAATGCACTCACCGGCAGGAGATCGCCCTTGCCCTCCAGCATGACGCCGGTCGTCCGCTGCACGAAATCCGGCGCTTCCGGCGGAACGGGCGCCGCGCGGCGCGCACTAAAAACGACGGTATCGCGCAGCACCTCGATCTCACGCAACGCCGCCAATGCGTTGTCCACGGCGGCACAGTTTCGTTCCACGATCTCCTCCCCTTTGCGACCGTAGGTCTTGTCGATCGCCTTTTTGATATGGGCGATCGCCTCGTCCCGCGGCAGCACGCCCGAAAGCGCGAAGAAGCAGGTCTGCATGATGGTATTGGTCCTGTCGCTCAAGGCGGACTCGCGGGCGACGCGCGCGGCATCGATTACGAAGCAACGAAGCCCTCGCCGCAGGATTTGCTCCTGCGCTTCCTGCGGCAGGTGCTCCCAGACATTTTCCGGGGCGTAGACGGAATTCAGCAGGATCGTCGCCCCATCGGCGGCACAGCCAAGCACGTCCTGACGCGTCAGAAAGTCGAAGTGGTGACACGCGACGAAGTTTGCGCGCTTGATGAGATAATGCGCGGCGATGGGTCGCGGTCCGAAGCGCAGGTGCGAGATCGTCATCGCACCCGATTTCTTCGAGTCGTAGACGAAGTATCCCTGCGCGTAGTTCGGCGTCTTCTCGCCGATGATCTTGATGGAATTCTTGTTCGCGCCGACGGTCCCATCGGACCCGAGGCCATAGAAAACGGCGCGCACGACGCCGGTATCCTCGATGTCGAACGTGGAATCGACGCGCAACGAGCGACCGGTCACGTCATCGGTGATTCCGACGGTGAAATGATTCTGCGGACACTCCTTTTTCAACTCGTCGAAAACAGCGCGCGCCATCGCGGGATCGAATTCCTTGGAGGAAAGCCCGTAGCGGCCGCCGATCACCAGCGGCTCGACCTCGAAGGCCGAAAGTCCCGCGGCGCGGGCCTCCGCAAGCGCGGCGACCACATCGAGATAAAGCGGCTCGCCGACGGAGCCGGGCTCCTTGGTGCGATCCAGCACGGCGATACTGCGCACCGATCTCGGCAGCGCGTTGACGAAGTCAGGAGTCGAGAACGGGCGGTAGAGTCGCACTTTCAAGACGCCCACGCGCTCGGCATCCGCGTTCAATGCGGCGGCGGTTTCCTCGGCCGTCTCGGCGCCGGACCCGATCGCCACGATCACGCGCTCGGCCTCGGGATGCCCCACGTATTGGAAAAGCTCGTAGCTTCGGCCGGTCAGCGCTGCGAAGTGCTCCATGAGCCGCTGCACGACGGTGGGCACGCGCTCGTGAAAGGCGTTCGACGCTTCGCGCGCCTGGAAAAAGACATCGGGATTTTGCGCGGTGCCCCGAATGGCCGGGTGATCGGGCGAGAGCGCGCGGCGGCGAAACTGCGCGATCCACTTCTCGTTGAGCATGCGGCGCAGGGTCTCGTCCTCCAGCAGCTCAATCTTCGCCACCTCGTGCGAGGTGCGAAATCCGTCGAAGAAGTGGAGGCACGGCACCGAGGTCGCGAGCGTGGCGCAGTGCGCGATGCAGGCCATATCCTGCGCCTCCTGCACGGAGTTCGACGCCAGCATGGCAACACCGGTCTGGCGACAGGCCATGACATCGGAGTGATCGCCGAAGATCGAGAGAGCGTGCGTGGCCACGGCGCGCGCCGTGACATGAAAGCAGAAGGGAAGCAGCTCGCCCGCGATCTTGTAGAGATTGGGGATCATCAGCAGGAGCCCCTGAGATGCAGTGAAAGTGGTGGTGAGCGAGCCCGTCTGCAACATGCCATGCACCGCGCCGGCAACGCCGCCTTCGGACTGCATCTCGACGAGGTGCGGCACAGTCTTCCACAGATTCGGCCGCCGTTTCGCAGACCACTCGTCGCACCACTCCGCCATCGGGGATGAAGGCGTGATCGGATAGATGGCGACGGTCTCGCTCAGCCGATAGGCGACGGACGCGACCGCTTCGTTCGCGTCGAGAGTTGCGCACTTCATGCAGGCAGTTAAAGGCCGGCAAGCCATTGCGACTTTGTATGCGTTGGCGGAGGCTCGCCGTTTCTTGTCAATTATTCCGCGGCGAGAGCAGATGCTCCGCTCGCTCGAGCGCCTGGTCGATGCTTGCGCAGAAGTTGTCCAGGCCGATGCGATCGGCCAGGCCGGACTCGTGCATGACCTTCATCGGCTGTGGCTGAACGGCCGTGAGCAGCACATGCACGCCGTCGCGCTGCATTTTCTCGACCGCCACTTCGAGCGCATGCAGGCCGCTCGCGTCCATCAGCGGAACGAGTCGCATGCGAAAGATGACGACCTGCGGCCTGCCGCCGGAGCCGCGCAGCGCGACCTCGAGCTTGTCCGCGGCGGCAAAGAAGAGCGGACCGTTGATTCGGAAAAGGACGACGCCGGCCGGCACGGCCTTGCCGCGCAGCGACAGGCCGCCTTCCATTTCCGTGTCGGAGTCCGGAGTGAGCAGCCGAACGTGCGTCATTTCCTCCATGCGGCGCACGAACAGGATAACGGCCATGACCATTCCGCAACCCACGCCGGCGGTGAGATCGAGCGCCACCGTGAGCGCGAACGTCGCGATCATGACGGCGAAGTCCGTGCGCGGGCCGTGCCAGAGTTCGACGAACGTGTGCCATTCCGCCATCCGCACCGCGACAACGAGAAGGATCGCACTAAGCGCGGCGAGCGGGATGTATTTTGCCAGCGGTGCGGCGAGGAGGACGATGGCCAGCAGCACGACCGAATGGACGATTCCCGCCACCGGCCCCCGGGCTCCGTGGCGGATGCTGGCGGCCGTGCGGGCGATGGCACCCGTTGCCGCAATCCCGCCAAAGAGCGGAGTCACGAGATTTGCGACGCCCTGGCCGATGAGTTCCTGGTTCGAGTCGTGGCGGGTGTCGTTCATCCCATCGGCGACAGTGGCGGAGAGCAGGCTTTCGATCGCTCCCAGCGCGGCGATGGTCGCGGCCACGCCGATCAACTCCCGCAGGCGATCCAGCGAGATGGCGGGAAAATGCCAGCCCGGCAATCCCGCGGGAATGCCGCCGAACTTCGTGCCGATCGTTTCGACGTCCCATCCCGACCAGTAAACCAGGCACGAGCTTGCGACGACGGCGACGATGGCGGCGGGAATCTTGCGCGTGAGTCGGGGCCAGCCGACGACGATGGCAAGCGTCAGCAGCGAAACCGCGACCGCCGGCCAGCTCACGCCGCGAAGATGCGTCGCAAGCATGAGGATCTGCTGCGGGATGTGCTGCGGCATTGCGAGGCCGAGTCCAAGAGCCGCGTTGAGCTGCGCGGTGAAAATGATGACCGCGATGCCGCTGGTGAAACCCGCCACCACGGGATACGGGACGAACCGCAGCAGCGTGCCCATGCGCAGCGCGCCCATCAGGATCAGCAGCGCCCCGGCCATCATCGTGGCCAGCGCGAGACCGGAGTAGCCATGGACCGCGACCACGCCCGCCAGCACGGGGACGAACGCTCCGGTCGGACCGCCGATCTGGAAGCGCGAGCCGCCGAGAGCGGAGATCAGGAAGCCGGCGATGATCGCCGTCCACAGCCCTTGCGCCGGCGAAACACCCGATGCGATGCCGAAGCCGATGGCCAAGGGCAGCGCGAGGAGCCCGACCGTCGCGCCCGCGCCGAGATCGTTGAAAAAGTCGTCGCGGCCGTAGCCGCGCCAGCCTTTCCCAATCGCAGGCACGAAAGCGGAGCCGGGCGTCATTGCTTCATCGAGAGAACGCGACGGCCGCCTCGAGCGCTACAAGAAAATCAGCACGAGCACCTGCGCGCAGACCACGCGCAGCAGCATCGTGAGCGGATAGACCGTGGCGTAGGAAATCGAGGGTGCATCGGAGCCGCTCACGGTGTTTGCAAAGGCGAGCGCGGGCGGGTCGGTCATGCTGCCGGCGAGGAGTCCGCAGATGGAAACGTAATTCGTCTTGAGGACGATTCGCGCGACCAGACCGACGGTGAACAGCGGGACGAGCGTGATGAGCATCGCCATGAGCATCCACTTCAACCCGTCGCCGTGGACGAGCGTGTCGACGAACTTCTCGCCCGAATGGAGACCGACGCACGAGAGGAAAAGCACGATGCCAATCTCGCGGATGGCGAAGTTTGCGTTGTTGGGCATATACCACAGCAGCGGGCCAATGCGGCCGACACGGCTGAGGATGATCGCCACGATCAGCGGGCCGCCGGCGAGGCCGAGCTTTACCGGCGCCGGGATGCCGGGAAACGCGATCGGGATGCTGCCGAGCAGCACGCCCAGGCCGATGCCAACGAAGACGGGAATGAGCTCGGTGTGGTTGAGTTTTTTCACCGAGTTTCCGAGGAAGGTCGAGACGCTTGCGATGTCGCTCTCGTTGCCGACAAGCACGACCATGTCGCCGAATTGCAACCGCTGCTCCGGCGTGGCGCTCAGCTCCACCTCCGCTCGCGTGACTCGCGTGACCGTGACCTCGTGCTCCTCGAGAAAATCGAGCTCGCCGAGGGCCTTTCCGAGGATCGCCTTCTTGGTGACGATCACGCGCCGCATCACGAGATTGCTCTTCACCGAGCGAAGGTCGACGCGGCTGATCTGGCCGATCATCAGGCGCAGTTCCTCGAGCCCCTTCGCCGGGCCGACAGCGTGAAGAATGTCGCCCGTGTGAATGATCTCGTCGGCCCTGGCCAGCTGCACCTGGTCGGCGCCGCGGTGCTTGATGCGGGAAATCACCACGCCGAGCCCGACGAGGCCGGGAATCTCGGTGAGCCGATGTCCGTCGAAATTCTCGTTGGTGACGATAAGCGTGACGTTGGCGAGTTTCTCCGAGGCCTTGCGCGTCTTGCTGAGCAGGTCGGCGGTTTCCTTTTTGAGATCCACGCGGAACAAGGCGCGCAGCAGCAGCATCGTGAGAATGATGCCGATGATTCCGAAGGGATATGCGACGGCGTAGCCAAGGCCAGGCAGCACGCTCGAGCCGGGCGGTAGATTGGGCAGGCTCCGGATCGCCTCCTGCGCGGCGCCGAGTGACGGAGTGTTCGTCGTGGCGCCGGAGAACAATCCAACCGCAGCCGCCATGTTAACCCCGCCGATCTTGCAGATCGCGACCGTGATCGCGGCGCCGAGGAGCACGATGGACGCCGCCATGAGATTCAGCGGCAGGCCCTCGCGCCGCAGCGACGCAAAGAAGCCGGGGCCGACCTGCATGCCGATCGTATAGACGAAGAGGATGAGTCCGAACTCCCGGGCAAATTCGAGCACGGGCGCGGAGATCGTGAATCCGAGGTGGCCCAGGGCGAGCCCGGAAAACAACACCCCGGCGATGCCAAGGCCGATGCCTTTGATCTTGAGACTGCCGAGCGCGAGACCCAGCGCAGCCACGATGGAAATAATGATGACGGAGTGCGCGACGCTTTCTCCGTGAATAAGTTGGTCCAGCCAGTTCATGTTTTCACTTGCCTGCGGGCGCCTGCAGAGACAAAGCAGGGCAGGCGCCGCGGGCAATTCAATTACAGACGCGAGATGAGGAGTTCACGCTGGAAGAGCAGCTCTTTGGGCAGGTCGGCGTTGAGGTCGATGAACAGCTCGTCCTGCAGCATCAACTCGCGCTTCCATCCCTGCACGTCGATCGCCAGCGCCTTTTCCAGCATCGCCGCGTCGTAATTTTCCAGGCCGCGAATGTCGATGTCCTCCGCGGCGGGCATCCAGCCGAGCGGCGTTTCCTCGGCATAGACCGAGCCGCGGCAGCGGGCGATGATCCAGGCCAGCACGCGCATGTTTTCGCCGAAGCCGGGCCACAGGAACTTGCCATTCTCGTCCTTGCGGAACCAGTTCACGTGAAAGATTTTTGGCGTGTGCTTGAGCTCCTTCCGCATCTCGAGCCAATGGGCAAAGTAATCGCCCATGTTGTAGCCGGCGAAGGGAAGCATGGCCATGGGATCGCGGCGCACGGCGCCGAGTGTGCCGGCGGCGGCAGCGGTCATTTCCGAGCCCATCGTCGCGCCGAGGTAGGTGCCGTGGATCCAGTTGAAAGCCTGGAAAACGAGCGGCATCGTCGTCGCGCGGCGGCCGCCGAAGATGAAAGCGCTGATCGGCACGCCGGCGGGATCGTCGGCCTTGTCGTCGAGCACGGGGTTGTTCGCCATCGGGGCCGTGAAACGCGAATTCGCGTGCGCGGCCGGGCGGCCGCAACCGGGCGTCCACTCGCGACCGGTCCAATCCGTCAGCAGCGGCGGCGGGGTTTCGGTGAGACCTTCCCACCACACATCACCGTCGGGAGTGAGCGCGACGTTGGTGAAGATCGTGTCCTTGCGGCAGCATTCGAGGGCGTTCGCGTTTGATCTTTCGGACGTGCCCGGAGCGACTCCGAAATACCCGGCCTCCGGATTGATCGCGTAGAGGCGGCCGTCCGCGCCGGGTTTGATCCAGGCGATGTCGTCGCCCACGGTCGTGATCTTCCAACCAGCAAGCTCCCGCGGCGGGATGAGCATGGCGAAGTTCGTCTTGCCGCAGGCGCTTGGGAAGGCGGCGGCAACGTAGGTCTTCTCCCCGGCCGGCGACGTCGCGCCGACGATGAGCATGTGCTCCGCCATCCAGCCCTCGTCGCGCGCCATGCACGAGGCGATGCGCAGCGCAAAGCACTTCTTCCCGAGCAGCGCATTGCCGCCGTAGCCGCTGCCGTAGGACCAGATTTCACGATCCTCCGGAAAGTGGACGATGTATTTGGTCTCCTTGTTGCAGGGCCAGGAAACATCGGGTTGTCCCGGCTCGAGCGGCGCGCCGACGGAATGGACGCAGGGCACGAATTTCCCGTCCGCGCCGAGCACATCGAGGACAGCCCGGCCCATGCGGGTCATGATGCGCATGTTCACCGCAACGTAGGCGGAATCGGAGACCTCGACGCCGATGTGCGAGATGGGCGAACCGAGCGGGCCCATGCTGAAGGGCACGACATACATCGTGCGACCGCGCATGCAGCCGGAGAACACGCCCTTGAGCGTGGCACGCATCTTGTCCGGTGCGACCCAGTTGTTCGTCGGGCCGGCGTCGCCCTTGCGGCGGCTGCAGATGAACGTGCGATTCTCGACGCGGGCGACGTCGCTCGGATCGGAAAGCGCGAGATAGCTGTTGGGGCGCTTCTCGGGATCGAGGCGCGTGAAGGTGCCAGCCTGCACGAGTTCCTCGCAGAGCTGGTCGTATTCCTTCTGCGAGCCATCGCACCAATGGATGCGATCGGGCTGGCACAAGTCGGCGATCTGCTCGACCCAGGCAAGGAGTTCGAGATTCCGGGTGAGAGGTTTGGCGGCGGGCGGTTCGAGTGTGGTGGTCATGCTCGGATCGTGGCACGACCGCGATTTGCAGCGATACGCCACGATTGGCGAAACCCGCTCCATTCTTGCCAAACAAAAGCGCTCCGCGGGCCGCCTTGCCCCTATTTTGCTGACATCGCGCCGGAACTTGGCATTTGGCCATTTGCGCTTTTCGGGGAAGCAAAGGCGCGCATTTATTCGAAATCGAAAATATGAAAACACCCATTAAAGTCGCCGTCACGGGCGCAGCCGGCCAGATCGGTTACTCGCTTCTTTTCCGCATTGCCTCGGGTGCGATGTTCGGCCCCGACCAGCCCGTGGAGCTCCGCCTCATCGAACTCGAACCTGCCCTCGGCGCCCTGGCCGGAGTGGCGATGGAACTCGACGACTGCGCGTTTCCGCTGCTCGCCGGAATCGTGCAGACCAGCGACCTCAACGAAGGATTTCGCGGAGCGAACTGGGCGCTCCTCGTCGGGTCGGTGCCGCGCAAGGCGGGCATGGAGCGAAAAGACCTCCTCAACATCAACGGCAACATCTTCATCGGCCAGGGCAAGGCCATCGAGGCGAATGCGGCCGCGGATGTGCGCGTCGTCGTGGTCGGAAATCCCTGCAACACGAACGCCCTCATCGCGCAGCGAAACGCCCGCAGCATTCCGGCAAACCGGTGGTATGCCATGACGCGCCTGGACGAGAATCGCGCGAAGAGCCAGCTCGCGGCGCGCGCCGGAATCCACGCGCACGACGTGACGAATGTCGCGATCTGGGGCAACCACTCCGCCACGCAGTATCCCGATTTCTACAACGCCCGCCTTGGTGGAATTCCCGCCGTCGACGTGATCCGCGACGAAGCATGGCTGAAGGAAACGTTCGTGCCGAACGTGCAGCAGCGCGGTGCGTCAATCATCAAGGCGCGAGGCTCGTCATCGGCAGCCTCGGCCGCGAACGCCGTAGTGGACACCGTGCGCGCGCTCACCATGCCGACACAAGCCGGCGACTGGACCAGCATCGCGGTGACATCCGACGGCTCCTACGGCATCCAGCCCGGACTCATCTGCTCGTTTCCGGTTCGCAGCGACGGCACGAATTACGAGATCGTGCAGGGCGTGCCGGTGAATGATTTCGCGCGCGCCCGCATCGATGCTTCGGTGAACGAGCTCCTCGAGGAGAAATCCCTCGTCGGCGATCTGCTGCCTGCCTGATCCCCCAGCCAACCCGGCAATCGCGTCCGCGCTAGGCGGGCGCGAGCTGTCCGCGATATTCCGTCGGCGAGCGTCCGACGATTTTTTTGAACGCGCGATTGAAATGCGTGAGCGACTGGAAACCGACTTCGTAGGCGATCTCGCTGATGCGCAGGTTCGGATTCAGCAGCAGATTCTTCGCTTTTTCCACGCGCACCCGGGAAAGATATTCCGTGAAGTTCAGGCCGGTCGCCTTCTTGAACATCTTGCAAAAATAAAACGTGCTCGCGTTCACCGCTTTTGCGACCTGGCCGAGCGAGAGATCCTCGGTCTGGTTCTCTTTGATGAAGTTCTTGGCCCGGCTGATCATCGGTGGCTCGGCGTTCCCGGTCTGCACCAGCACCTGGTTCCCGACGATGGAAAGATGCTGTGCGAAGATCGTGAGCAGCTCGACCATCGACTCGTATTGAGCGGGCGTCATGACCCTGGTCTGGAAGTACGCGGCCTCGATCTGCGCATCCACCGGCACGCCCCACTCCCGTAGCTTTTTCGTCACACGGGCAAACTGCGCGGCGGTGGGTTTTTTGCAAAACACCTGGCCGGTCTGCAAAAAGCCGATCAATTGATCGCCGAGGCGCACCGGCACGGCGCTGTCCGTCATTCCGGCGTCGCATTTCACGGTGCGCACCTCCGCGCCGGCCCCCTGCGTGAGCTGCTCCTGCGTGGTGAGACAGGCGGCGCATGAACGGCTCACGCGCGCCATGATCTCGCAGAACTCGTTCTCGGATTTCTTTCCAGTGTGCGGCAATTGCCATGCGCCGACGGCGGTCAGGGATACGGGCAGCCCGGTCGCCTCGCTGAAGGCCCGCTCGTAGTCGCGATAAATCTTCGACGACGTGAGAGCCTTGAGAACGTCCCCATTCATGGAGCCGATGCTAGCACGTGCCTGCTTAGGTTAAAAGACTTCCGCGTTCAATCCCGTCATCTCCCGCACGGTGTGCGCGATCCTGGAAAGCGTGCGCAGGGGCAGATGTCCGCATTGAGCGTCCACGGCCGGCCGATGGGCGGAGTAGATCTGCACGAGCGAGATGCGGACGCCGTCCTCCTTGAGTTCGAGCAGGTTTCGGGCATAGGCATCGATCTCGGCGTCGGATGGCTCGCAACCATCGACCGAGGGGAAGAGGCTTTGAATGACGATCGGGCGAAACCTCCCGAGGTCGCGGATTCCCCTCAGAGCAACTTCGATGGAGATTCCCGGTCGATTGACGATGTCCATGTAACCCTGCGTGCCGGCGTCGAGCTTCGCCCAGACCTCATCCGCATCCGCAAGCTGCGCGATGGCCTCGCGCACTTTCGGAATGTTCAGGCCGATCGAATTGGTGATCACCACGATCTTGAACGCCGGGTTCGGATGGCGTTCCCGAAGCTCGAGGATGGCCTCGAGCGCCTCCCGGAAATTGGGGCAGAGCGTCGGTTCCCCGTCGCCGCTGAGTGCGATCTCCTTCAAGGCCAGCAGCTCGGCGGGCATGCCTTCGTAACCGAGGTCGGAGAGGCGTCCATCCCGCACGAGCGCCAGCATCTGCTCGAGTTCGCGAATCATCTCCGGCACGTGAACGCCGCGCGCACCTCCGCGTCCGTCGCGGTCGATCTCGCAGTAGATGCAGTCGAAGTTGCAGCGCTGATCGGGGTTGAGATTGATGCCGATCGAGAGCCCGCCCGCGCGCTGCGAGAGAACGGTATAAACGTAGCGATTGCCGTGGAATTTTCGCGCCGGCAAAGGCTCCACGCGATCGGAATTCGCGGGATGGGAAGGCTGCGCCAACATGGGAATCGGTTTACATCCAGAACACGGACGGAGCGCGCCGTGTGTTGGCCATTGCTGCGCCAAAATTGTTCGGCCTCCGCCGCAGCCAACAACGCAGAATCGGGAGAGAAATCGCCAATCCTCGTGGAGTCGGCGCGCACGGGTGCCGCTATTCATGGGGACGAAGAGGACGCGCTGCACCGATGAGGGGCCCGCACTCCAGCACCAGGCGCGGCGCACCTCTTCACAAATTTCAAAAACCAACTCATGTCCGCCGCTCATCCCGCCACCCGCCCCGCCTTCGCTCAAACTCTTCGCCGCGACGCATGGTGGATGCAGCCTCTCGTTGTCTTCCTCGGCTTCACCGCATTCATCGTCTACTCCACCTGGGCCGCCTTTCAGAATGCGCACTATTGGTTCGAAGGCGGCGGCGCGGATTACCTGTCGCCGTTCGCCTCGCCGGAAATTTTCGGCAGCTCGCCACATTCGATCTTCGGCCCCAGGCCCGGCTGGTGGCCGGGGTGGCTGCCGTTTTCGGCGTCGTTCTTCGTCCTCTGGATTCCCGCCGGCTTCCGCTTCACCTGCTATTACTACCGCGGCGCCTACTACAAGGCGTTCTCCGCTGATCCCCTCGCCTGCGCCGTCGGCGAAGGCCGCAAGACCTATCTCGGCGAGCAGTTTTTCCCGTTCATCCTGCAAAACTTCCATCGCTATTTCTTCTACCTCGCGTTCGTCGTGCTCTTCCTTCTCGGCTACGACGCGTGGAAGGCGATGTGGTTCCGCGACGCGCAGGGCGCCGTCCATTTCGGCATCGGCGTCGGCACCATCGTGCTCACCATCAACGTCATCCTGCTCAGCGGCTACACCCTGGGCTGTCACTCGCTGCGGCATCTCATCGGCGGCTGGCGCGACAAAATCTCCAAATCGAAATGCGGTGGCTGCTACCGCGCCGTGAGCTGCCTGAATCGCAAACACATGGCCTGGGCGTGGGTGAGCCTCGTCTGGGTCGGATTCACCGACGTCTACGTGCGCCTCTGCTCGATGGGCATCTGGCACGACTACCGACTTTTCTAGAATATTTATGAGCAACTACGAAACCCACGAATACGACGTGCTCGTCATCGGAGCCGGCGGAGCCGGACTGCGCGCAGCCATCGAAGCCTCCGCAGCCGGAGCGAAAGTCGGCCTGATCTGCAAATCCCTGCTCGGCAAGGCGCACACCGTGATGGCCGAGGGCGGCATGGCGGCCGCGATGGGCAACGTCGACGACCGCGACAACTGGCGGGTGCATTTCGCGGATACGATGCGCGGCGGCCAATACACGAACAACTGGCGCATGGCCGAACTGCACGCGAAGGAAGCCCCCGACCGCGTGCACGAACTCGAGGCCTGGGGCGCCGTCTTCGACCGCACGAAGGATGGAAAAATTCTCCAGCGCAATTTCGGCGGCCACCGCTACCCGCGGCTTGCACACGTCGGCGACCGCACCGGACTCGAGCTCATCCGCACGCTGCAGGATCACGGCATCCACCAGGGCATCGAGGTCCACATGGAGCAAACCGTCGTCTCATTTCTCAAGGACGGAGACCGCGTCGCCGCGGCCCTCGCCTACGACCGGGAGCGCGGGCGATTTCGCGTCTTCAAGACCCGGGCGATTGTAGTCGCCACCGGCGGACTCGGTCGCGCCTACAAGATCACCAGCAATTCGTGGGAGGGCACGGGCGACGGAGTTTCGCTCGCCTACCACGCGGGCGCGGAACTGCTCGACATGGAGTTCATTCAATTCCACCCGACCGGCATGGTCTGGCCGCCGAGCGTGATGGGCATTCTCGTCACGGAAGGCGTGCGCGGCGAGGGCGGCGTCTTGCGCAACAGCGAGGGCAAACGCTTCATGTTCGACGACATTCCGGACAACTACAAAAGCCAGACTTCCGACAACGAGGAGGAAGGCTGGCGCTATGTCACCGGCGATAAGAACGCGCGCCGGCCGCCGGAGCTTCTCACCCGCGACCACGTCGCCCGCTGCATCATGCGCGAGGTGAAGGCCGGTCGCGGCAGCCCGCACGGCGGCGTGTTTTTGGACATTGCGTGGATCAAGGAGAAGATCGCGAACGCGCCGGAGCACATCAAAAAGAAGCTGCCGAGCATGTATCACCAGTTCATGCAGCTCGCGAACCTCGACATCACGAAAGAGCCGATGGAAGTCGGCCCGACGACGCACTACGCGATGGGCGGCATTCGCGTCGACGGCGACACCCAGATGTCGAATGTGCCAGGGCTTTTCGCAGCCGGCGAATGCGCGGCGGGATTGAACGGCGCAAACCGGCTCGGCGGAAACTCGCTCTCCGACCTGCTCGTCTTCGGCAAGCGCGCCGGCGAATACGCAGCAAAATACGCGAAGGAAAATCCCGAGGCCGCCGTTTCCGATTCCGACATCGAATCGGCCGTGCAGGAAGCGCTGGCGCCCTTCGAGCGCGGAGCGAAGCACGGCGGCAGCGCCGGCGGCCCCTACCAGGTCCAGCAGGTTCTCCAGGGCCTCATGCAAAATTTCGTCGGCATCGTGCGCCGCGAGGACGAAATGGCCCAGGCTCTGAATATGATCGGCGAACTTTGGACGCAGGCCGGCGAGGTCGCTGTTTATGGCCACCGCGAATACAATCCCGGCTGGCACACCGCGCTCGACCTGAAGCACCTGCTCACGGTTTCCGAGGCCATTACCCGCTCCGCGCTCGAGCGCAAGGAAAGCCGCGGCGGCCACTTCCGCGAAGACTACGAGGCGAAGGACCCGGTGTTCGGCGCGGTGAACATGGTCACCTGGAAAGGCGCCGACGGCACGATGAATCTCCGGCGCGAGCCGATCCCCGCTATGCCCGAACACCTCAAGCAAATCATCGAGGAGATGAAATGAAGACCGTCACCTTTCGAATCTGGCGAGGCGATGCCAACAGCGGAAAACTCGTCGATTACACCGCCGAAATCACCCCGGGCATGGTCGTCCTCGACGTCGTCCACGACATCCAGGCGAAGCAGGCCAACGACCTCGCCTGCCGGTGGAATTGCAAGGCCGGCAAGTGCGGCTCGTGCTCCGCGGAGATCAACGGCGTGCCCCGGCTGATGTGCATGACGCGACTCGATCAAATTCCGATCGAGCAGCCCGTCACGATCACGCCGCTGAAGGCGTTTCCCGTCATCCGGGACCTCACGACCGACGTCTCGTGGAACTTCCGCGTGAAGAAGAAAATCAAGCCATTCAAACCCTGCAAACCTCAGGCCGCCGACGGCACCTGGCGCATGCAGCAGGAGGATGTCGATCGCGTGCAGGAGTTCCGCAAATGCATCGAGTGCTTTCTCTGCCAGAACGTCTGCCACGTGCTGCGCGACCATCACAAGCACGAGGAGTTCATCGGCCCGCGCTACCTCGTTTACACCGCCGCGCTCGAAATGCATCCGCTCGATACGGAAGACCGCCTCGAGGAACTCAAGCGGGCCCACGGCATGGGCTACTGCAACATCACAAAGTGCTGCACGAAGGTCTGCCCCGAGCACATCACGATCACCGACAACGCCATCATCCCGCTCAAGGAGCGTGTCGTGGACGAGTTCCATGACCCCCTCGGGTGGCTCTGGAAACTGTTGAGGAAAAAAACATGAACACACCCTTGGAACTCAAACAGATCCCTGCCAACGAGATTCCCGAAGCCCTCGACCGCGCGGCGCACTACCGCGAACTCGACGAGTCGGCTCAGGCCGAGAGCATCTGCCACGACGTCATTCTGGCCGATCCACACAATCAACGCGCGCATGTCCTGCTGCTGCAGGCCCTCTGCGACCGCTTCGGGAAGGGCTACGCCGTCGATTTCATCCAGGCGCTCGAGATCCTTCCCGAGCTCGAGGATCCCTACGACCGCGCGTTTTACGCCGGCTTCATCTCCGACCACAAGGCAAACGCCCTGCTCCGCGACTCCGAAAATGGCTGCCGCTTCGATGCCTACGAATACCTTCGCGAGGCCATGAGCTGCTACGAAAGAGCCGAGAGCCTGCGGCCGCACCAATGTGGCGAAGCACGACAGCGCTGGAACGCCTGCGCACGCATCATCTCCGCGAATCGACTGGAGCCCTGGCCCATCGAACCCGAACCGGAGCCATTTGGCGAATGACACGGGATCAAGATTTGTTGACCTGGCGCAATATCGGGTGGGCTTGCGCCAACAGGCGTGTATCGCGCGGAAAGGCCGGAAAATAAACTCGGGGGAGAAATGTTGAACATGACAACAACACCCCCTGCCACCAGCGGCGAAAGCTTCAGTCTCGAGGACAGCGACGACATTTTCGGCGTCGCGAGACAACTCATCGACGGACATCATTTCGGTGTCCTCACGACCGTGGACTCCGATGGCGCTCCCCATGCCCGCTGGATGGCCACGATGACTTTCGAAAATTTCCCCCGCGTCATCACGCTCACCTCGGCCGGCAGCAGCAAGGTGAAGCAGATTCGCGCCAACCAGCATGTGGACTGGCTGTTTGCCAACGAGGATTTCACGCTCGTCCTCAATCTCAAAGGCCGCGCCCGCGTCTTCACCGACACCGTCTCGATCAAGCGCGCATGGAAGGCGATCAAGGACAAGTCGCACGCCTATTTTCTGAACAACATGGACGGCGACCAGGAGATTGCCGTCATCGAGACCGTCATCGAGCGCATCGACTACACTTCGGCCCAGAATGGCCTGCGCTTCACCCGGGCATTTGGAGAGGAATTTCCAACCCCCGCCTCTCTTTTCGAAGACCTTCCAGCAAGTCCCGCCAAGGAGCACTGTCTCAAAATCTGATCATTACCCATATGCAACGCCCTTTTGTCTTGCTCGCCACGGACGACGCGAAATTCGCCAGCATGGCCACCGATGCAATCCTTGAAACCCGGCACGGTGTAAGGCCGGCACATGATATGAACCAAGCCTACCTGGCTCTCAGCGAGGGCGCCCGGAACATCGGCCTGGCAGTCATCGACGTCACCGGCGGACAATTTGGCCGCCAGCTTCTGCGGGCATTAAATGGCACCCATGCAGACTTCCCCATTCTGGCGATCACCGATCCGGTCGACACGCCCGATTTCGATCATCTCGACGGATTGGCAATTATGCGGTGTGAGAA
>DATCRI010000059.1 GCA_036569045.1 Chthoniobacterales bacterium
GGCCAGAGCTTCGGCCAGCCCTGGCTCCTGATGCATCTCGCCGACGTCGCCTCGCTCTATTCCGACGGCGGCGAGCCTCGCCTGCTCTTCTACCGGAAGAAAGATACCTGAGGCCGCTCACGCCGTGCCGAAGGTTAGCCCGACCCGGCGAATGTATTGCCGATACGCGATGGCCATGCGATCCGACGGCAGGTGGAGCTCCTCCGCGAGATCGAGTGGCAGCCGCTCCGGCCGCTGGGAGGCGACGATGGGCAGATCCTCCGCAAAGATCCGGTCCTGAAACGCAGCCAGTTCCGCATCCGCAGCGGGATCGCCGTAGTTCACCAGGATCGTAAAATACGCGACGCTCTCGATCTCCGAGACGGGCGCCGCGGCAAACAGCAGCGCAAAGCAGCGACCGTCGGGCATGCGCTTGCGGAGATAGACGGCGAACGGCGAGAGCACGCCGTATTCGTAGGCCACGTGTCCCGCGCGGCCGAGCCCCTCGGGATTCGGCTGGAAAAGACGAATGTCGCGCGCGACCGGGCGGCCGTCGATCCATTCGACCTCATACGGCTCGATTGCGGCCTGGCTCCCCACGCCCAGCGAACCCTCGTGAACGATCGGCAGATGCGCGACATCGAGAAAATTCTCGATCAATCGCGGCACGCCGGCCGGCGCGACGAAGGGACCGCACGGGATTGCGCGAAAGCTCGCGTCGGCGCATTCGGCCAGCATCGGCGGAGGTTCCGGCGCCCCGTCCAGCGACACCCAGACCAATCCCCCGCGCTCCGCGCTGGCAAACGTCTGCGCACGCGCCCGCGCCGGAGGGTTGAGAGTCGGATGCGCCGGCAGATACGTGCACCGGCCCGTCTCGTCGTAGGTCCAGCCGTGATAGGCGCAGCGGAGCGCGCAGCCATCCACCACCCGGCCGAGCGAGAGCTTCACCCCGCGATGGATGCAGAGATCCTGCCACGCGTGCACTCCATCCTCCCCTCGCCAGAGAACAACGTCCTCCCCGGCCAGCGAAACCGCCCGCACCTCTCCCGGGCCAAGGTCGCGCGAAACGGCCACCGGATGCCAGGCCGCGCGCACGACGGGATCGAGAGAGATTTCGGATTTCATCGAGAGGTCAGACGGAGCCGCAGGAGCGGCGCCCGCCGTCCAAGGACAGCGCACCGGGCGCCCCCTTGTCGAGCCGCCGCTGGACAACCGCCCCGCGCGGCCTATCGTCCCGCATCCGCCATGCGAATTCGCGCGCTCCTCTCCGGTCTGCCCCTCGCTGTATTCGCCCTATCGCCCCCGGCGCACGCGTCGGTGAAATCGCTTCTGCAAGACGCCGCCCGCGAGTTGCGACACGACGGCGCGCCCGGCGTCTCGCTCGTCGCCGTCGTTCATGGCCACACGTTTTACGAGAACTCCGGCAGCAGCGACCGCCCCGGCCTTCCTCTCACGAACACCACGATCTTCGAGACGGCATCGGTCAGCAAGGTCTTCACCACCACGCTCCTCGGTATCGACGTCGCCCGCGGCTCGAAGTCTCTCGACGAGCGCGTGGCCGCCCTGTTTCACCGGCCGCTCCGCTCCCGCCTCCGCCCGGCGACGCTCGAAATGCTCGCCACCTACACGGCCGGCTTCCCGAACCTTCCGGCCGCGCTCGATCGTGTCCCCTCGTCGGAATGGGGCCTCGAGAACTACTCGACCGACGATTTCCTCCGTTTCGTCAGCCGGCTGCAGCCGCACGCAACCGTGCCCGCCGCCCGCGTCTACAGCGACGCCAGCGTCGGCTTCCTCGGCCTCTGCCTCGGCCATTTCCGCCTGAAAACCTTCGAAAGTCGGCTCGACCGCAATCTTTTCCGCCCGCTCGGAATGCGCGACACCAGCATCTGGCTCAACGCCCGGCAGGAGCGGCGCCTCGCCATTGGCGAAACGCCCGACGGACGAGCCGCGCTCCGCTGGCCCGTCGACGTGATGGCCGGCGCCGATGGCATCACCTCCACCACCTACGACCTCGGCCATTTCCTCGCCGCGGAGCTCGGCGAGCGCCGCGGGGTTTCCTCGGCCATCACCCGCGGCATGACCATCGCGACAAACACCGGCTTTCTTTTCGTCAACGACACGCGCTTCCAGGCCCTCGCGTGGACCTGGCTGCCGGAGGAAATCCGGGGCAAACCGACGTGGATCATTCAAAAGGGCGGCAACCTGCCGGGATTCTCCAGTCGCGTCGCCTTCAATCGCGAACTCGGCATTGGCGTCGCCATCCTCGCCAACCGCGGCAGCCTGCCGACCCAGGACGTGGCAATGAACCTCGTCCGACGAATCGCCGAAGCGCGGTGACCTAGCCTCTCCGCCGACTCGCCGACCGGATCAACTGCCGCACCGAGACGGCCAGCACCATCGTGGCAAACGCGTAGTTGAAAACGGTAGCGGCCACGAAAGCCGGCGCATTTTCGCCGCGGTAGATGATGATCCCGTGCCGGGTCTGCGGGCCGAGATACATCTTTCCGTGTCCGATCCCTCCCGTGGTGTAATTGAACATGAAACCGGCGACCGCAAGGCCGAGAATGGCGGCGGCGATCCGGAGCGCGGGGCCTGTTTTTCGGACAGCTTTCAGGAGCGCGTTCATGAATAATCAGCCGGGCGCGAAAATCAGCCAGACCTTTCGTCCGGACAAGACGAAACGCCGCTCGGGCCGAAACGCGCGACGAACCCCGCTCACTCGATCCCGGATTAGCCCGCCATGAAAAGCCGCACGCTGCTTCGTCTTCTGCCCCTCTTCGCCGCGGGGCTGTTCGTTCTCTTCCAATACCTCTCGGCGGAGAAATTCACGAATCCCCTCACCGGCAAGGCCGCACGCGTGGCGCTCAGCCGTGAGCAGGAGGATCGCCTCGGCCTGCAGGCCTACCGGGAGGTCCTCTCGGAGGAACGCGTCGTGAAGAGCGGTCCGCAGGCGGAACAGGTGCGCCGCGTCGCCGAACGCCTGGCCAGCGCCACCGGGGCGGATTCACGAGGCTTCCAGTGGGCCGAAAGCCTCGTGCAGAGCCCGCAAAAGAACGCCTTCTGTCTGCCGGGCGGCAAGATCGTGGTCTATACCGGAATTCTGCCGATCACCCAGACCGACGCCGGCCTTGCGGCGGTGATGGGCCATGAAATGGCGCACGCGACCCTGCGCCACGGCGGCCAGCGCGTGCTCCGCGAAAATCTCACGCAGACGCTCCTGAGCGGCGCCGCTTTGTCGATCTCGGACATGGATTACAACCAGCAACGCGCCGTGATGGCCGCCCTCGGCGCCGGGGCGAAATACGGCGCGATTCTGCCATTCGGCCGCGCCCACGAGAGCGAGGCCGACGAGCTCGGGCTGCTCTACATGGCGCGGGCCGGCTACGATCCGCGCGAGGCCATCGCCTTCTGGCAGCGGATGGCCGCGGCGAACAAGGGCCAGCCGCCGGAGTTTCTCTCCACGCATCCGTCGAGCGGCACGCGCATCGAGCGACTGAAGGCGGCGCTCCCGAAGGCGCTTGCGGAATACGAGGGCGCCTCCGTGGAGCGATAACCGGACTACACCGCGGGCGGGGCCTCCGGGGCCGGCTCGACGGACCGCTTCTTCTCGCCGCCGCTCCATTTCTCGACGACGTAGAACGTCACCGGGATCAGGAAGATCGCAAGCAGCGTCGCCGCGAGCATGCCGCCGATCACGGCCGTGCCGAGGATGCGGCGGCTCACCGCGCCGGAGCCGGTCGCGGTCCACAGCGGCACGCAGCCGAGGATGAACGCAAAGGCCGTCATGAGAATCGGGCGGAGGCGGAGTTTCGCCCCGGCGAGCGCGGCCTCGACAAGGCCCTTGCCCTTCTCGAATTCGTCCTTCGCGAACTCCACGATGAGAATCGCGTTCTTCGCGCTGAGGCCGATGAGCATCACGAGACCGATCTGCGCATAGACGTCGTTCGCGTAAAATCCACTCTGGTAGCGACGGAGGGTGAGCGCGAGGAACGCACCGAACACGGCGATGGGCACGCCGAGCAGCACGCTGAACGGCAGCGACCAGCTCTCATACTGCGCGGCGAGGATGAGAAACACGAAGAGCAGCGAGAGGCCGAAAATCACGTTCGGCGACACGCCCTCGGCGGCCTGCTGTTCCTGGTAGCTCATGCCATAGTAGTCGAAGCCCATCTCGGGCGGCATCGTCTCCTTGAAGACCTGCTCGAGCGCCGCCATGCCCTGGCCGCTGCTCACGCCGGGCGCGGTGGAGGCATTGATCATCGCACTGCGATACATGTTGTAGCGCATCGTGAACTCGGGGCCGTTCCGCGGGCTGTAGTCGACGAGCGATGACAGCGGAACGGGCTCGCCCTTGTCATTGCGGACGAAGAACAGGCTCATCTGCTGGATCTCGGTGCGGAACTCGCCGTCCGCCGCGAGATAGACCTGCCACTGAAGGCCGAAGCGGTTGAAGTAGTTGATGAAGACGCCGCCAAGAAAGGCTTGGAGCGTCTGATAGACGTCGGTGATCGACACGCCCTGCTTGAGCGCCTTCTCGATGTTCACGTTCACGCCGAGCTGCGGCACGGCGGGCAGGAGCTGGGTGTTGACGTTCGCGAACTCGGGCCGCTTTGCGACCGCCGCCATGAACTTGTTCGTGTTCTCGGCGAGGAATTCGACGGTGCCGCCGGAGCGGTCCTCGAGAATGAACGTGATGCCGCCGGCGGTGCCGATGCCGGGAATGGCGGGCGGAGGAAACGCGAAGCCGATACAGCCGGGAAGCTGGGCGAGCTTCTGGTTGATGCTGCGGAGGATTTGCGGGACCTGCGTGGCGTGGGTCTTTCGCTCGCTCCAGTCATCGAGGGCGATGAAGAAGAACGAGCTGTAGGTCATCTGCACCTGGCTGAGGAGGTTCAGGCCGACAACGGTCGTGCAGTATTTCACGCCGGGCTGGGCCTCGACGATTTTCTCGACCTGCCGCGCCATGTCGGACGTGCGCTGCAGGGAGGACGCCTGCGGGAGCTGGATGAGCGCAAAGACGTAACCCTGATCTTCTTCCGGAACGAAGCTCGTGGGGAGTTTCCCGCCCAGGAAGACGCCACCGACGGCCAGTGCGGCGAGGAGAATGAGCGCGATGCCGGACTTGCGGATGAGCGCACCGCACACGCCGACGTAGCCATCCGTCGCACGGCCAAACACGCGGTTGAACCAGCGGAAGAACGCACCAAGCGGGCCGCGGGTCTCCTTTTTCGGCTTCAGCAGCAGCGCCGCCAGCGCGGGGCTGAGCGTGAGCGCGTTGAAGGCCGAGAGAATGACGGAGACGGCGATCGTGATGGAGAACTGCTGGTAGAGCTGGCCGGTGATGCCGGGGATGAAGATCGTGGGCACGAACACCGCCGTGAGAATGAGGGCGATGGCGATGACCGGTGACGACACCTGCTCCATGGCGAGCAGCGCAGCGTCCTTCGGCGAGAGCCCCTGCTCGATGTGGTGCTCGACGGCTTCCACCACGACGATGGCGTCGTCGACGACGAGACCGATCGCGAGCACGAGGCCGAAGAGCGAGAGCGTGTTGATCGAGAAGCCGAAGAGCGGAAAGAGGGCGAACGTGCCGATGAGCGCGACCGGCACGGCGAGGAGCGGGATCAACGTCGCGCGCCAGCCCTGGAGGAAGACGAAGACGACGATGATGACGAGGATGAGCGCCTCGACGAGCGTCTTGACGATTTCCTCCATGCCCGCGGTGACGGCGAGCGTCGTGTCGAGCGAGACCTCGTATTTGAGGCCGTCGGGGAAGCGTTTCTGGAGTTCGTCCATCTTCGCCTTCACACCGGCGACGCAGGTGAGCGCGTTTGTGCCGATCTGCTGGCTGATGACGATGATCGCCGCCGGCTGGCCCTGGAAGCGGCCCTGGATGTTGTAGAACTGCTCACCGAGCTTGATCCGGGCGACGTCCCTGAGGCGGATGATCGTGCCGTCGGGCTGCGCGCGGATGACGATGTCGCCGAATTCCTTCTCGCTGACGAGACGGCCCTTCGCGATGACGGAGTAGGTGAATTCCTGGCCGTCCGGCACGGGCTGGCCGCCGATCTGGCCAGCGGGGTTCACGTTGTTCTGCGCCTGCACGGCGTTCAGCACTTCGTTGACGGTGATGTCGAGCTGGGCGAGCACGTCGGGGCGCACCCAGAAGCGCATCGCGTATTCGCCGGCGCCGTAGACGTTCACGAGGCCGACGCCGCCGATGCGGGCGAGCTCGTTGGAGATGTTGATGTTCGCGTAGTTCGCGATGAAGCTCGCGTCGTATTTGCCGGTCGGCGAGTAGAGCGAGAGCACGATCAGCGGCGAGGCCGAGGCCTGGTTGACCGTGACGCCGTAGTTGCGCACGGAGCTGGGCAGCTGGGCCGAGGCCTGGTTCTGCCGCATCTGCATGAGGATCTGGTCGGTCGTCGGCACCGTGTTGATGCCGAAGATGCCGTTCAACGTCATGGAGCCGTTGTTGGCATTGACCGAATACATGTATTCCATGCCTTCGGTGCCGTTGACCTGCTGCTCGATCGGCGTGGCGACGGAGGACTCGACCGTGAGCGCGTCGGCGCCGACGTAGGTCGTCGAGACCTGGATTTGCGGCGGAACGATGTTCGGGAACTGCGCGATGGGTAGCTCGAGAATGCAGACGACGCCCAGAATGACCATCAGGATGGCGATGACCATCGCGACGATCGGGCGGTTGATGAAGAAGCGCGACATGAGATTGGTGCGTCGCGATCGTCAGGGTTTCGCCGTGGGGCTGGCGGTGGGAGATGCGGAAGGGGATGGCATGGGCGCCGCCTCGGCTTCCGCGGCTTTTTCCTGCGGAGTCGGCGTGTAGGGAGAGGGATTCACCACTGCGCCCTGTTTGGCCTTCTGGACGCCTTCGACGACGACCTTGTCGCCGGGGTTCAATCCCTTCAGCACGACCTGGTCACTGCCCAGCGTGGGACCGAGTTCGACATTGACGACGTCTACCTTGTTCCCCTCGCCCACCAGAGCGAGCAGCGTGAGCCCTTGCAGATTGATCACCGCACGCTGCGGCACGAGGTAGGCGCCCTTGTCCTTGTGCGTGGTCGCGGTCACGAGGCCGAACTGGCCCGGTCGCAGGAGCCGGCCGGGATTCGGAAACTGGCCCTCGACGGAGATGGAGCCGGTGTTCTGGCCAACGATGTTGTTGATTGCGGTCACCGCGCCCTTTTGGGGATAATTCACGCCGCCGGCGAGTTGCAGCGAGAGCGGGATGTTGGGAGCGCGGTTCGTGCCGACGGGCGACTGGCTCGGATCGTCGAAATACTGGCTGATGAAGCGCACGTAATCCTGCTCCGGCACCATGAACTGGACCTTGATCGGATCGGTCTTCACCACGGTCGCGAGCGTGCCGCTCGAGGGACTCACGAGATCGCCGACCTGCGCGGTCGCGATGCTTGCAAAGCCATCCACCGGCGCGGTGATGCGCGTGAAGACGAGGTTGAGCTGGGCCTGCTCGACCGAGGCCTGCGCGGCCTTCTCCGCGGCTACCGCGCCCTGATACTGCTGCGTCTGGTCGTCATATTGCTGCTGGCTGATGACCTTCTTTTCGTAGAGCTCGGCGGAGCGCTTGTAGTTCAGCTCGCTCGCGGTGAGCTGCGCCTGGGCCTGGGCCAGACTGCCTTTTGCCTGATCGAGCTGGGCCTGGAAAGGACGCGGGTCGATCTGGAAGAGCACGTCGCCGGCCTTCACCCAGGCGCCGTTGCGGTAATTCTGCGACTGGAGGTAACCGGAAACCTGCGCGCGAATGTCGGCATTCACGTCGGCCGTGACCGTGGCGACCCATGTTTCAAAAACGGGCACGTCCTCCGGTTGGACGGTGAGCACCTGGACGGCGGGAGGTGGCGGCGCGGGCGGCTTCTGCTGTTCACAACCGGTCAGCAGGGCAATCAGTCCCGCGGTCGCGGGGATGAGTGCAGGAAGGGACCGCGTCGAGCGGTGGAAAAAAATCTCGCGCGAGGGCACTCGGAATTTCACGACGAGCGACATACCAAGCGTCGTCCCGCTCGGCGATGGAAAAACGTCGCCAGCCGTTCCCGGCATCCCCAAAACTTCCTGTTTTCTATTTTCTCTGGAGAAAAACCTGCCTACTACTTCGGGCTGATGCGGAACCAGACCGCCATTCGTCTTCTTTACGTGCTCGCCGTTCTGGCCGGCATCCTCCCGCCCCTCCTCTTTCTGGGATACGCCTATCGACAGAGCGTGGCGGATGTGGAACACCAGCTCGACTTCGTCGGCACCGGCACGCTCGTGCGCACCGAGACCGTGCTCGATACCGTCGCCGGCACGTTGCGGAAGGTGCCGAGCCTCATTCACAGGCAGATCGACCAAAGCTCCGTCGACAAACTGCGCCAGGCCGTCTTCCTCGACCGTTACATCCAATCGATCGGCATTCGCACCGCGGGGGAACTCCTCTGCAACAACCAGACCCTTTACCCGCGACCGGTCCGCATCCCCGACCCGAAGGAGTCGCTCACCCTGCCCGCTCCCGGCGAGGTCGCCGTGCGCCCGCTCGTCGATCGGGGGTTTCCCTCGAAGTCCCTCGTCGTGCTCTACACCTTCACGAACGGCATGGCCGTCGAAGGCATCGTCGATCCCGCCCTCTTCAGCGAATTTTTCGATTATTACGCCCGCCAGTTCGATTGCCGGGAGTTCATCCGCTTCCGGGGAGAAAGCCCGCTCACTGATTTCGGCGAAGACCACATCTCCCTGCCCGCGAAGATCAACCTCACAATCGACGACCGGCTGCAGTGGCTCGACGGCCGTCTCGTGATGGTCAAACACTCCACAAAATACCCGATCCACACCATCACCGTGGCCAGCAACGCAACCGTCCTGGCGAAATGGACTCGCAGCGCCGTCATCTTCGGCCTCACCGGGCTCGCGGTCTCGGCATTGCTGTCCGGACTCATCATCCGCCTTGCGAGGCGGACTCGCACACTCGAGGCCGATCTGCGCGAAGCCGTGCGTTACCGGGAGATCGACGTCCACTATCAGCCAATCATCGATCTCGAGACCGGCCGCTGCGTCGGGGCGGAGGCGCTCATGCGCTGGCCGCATCGGCGCCGCGGATTGATTCCCGCGGGAGAGTTCATCGCGATTGCCGAACGCACCGATCTCATCGTTCCCATGACGGATACCCTCCTCGAAAAGATCGCCGTCTCCCTTGGTCCGACCCTGCGCGAGGATCCCTCGCTCCATATCGGCGTGAACCTCGCCCACCAGCATTTCGTGACCACGCGCATCCTCGACCGCGTGGCGGAAATTACGAAGGCCGATATTCCGCCGGGCCAGATCATCTTCGAAATCACCGAGCGCGGGCTGGTCTCCGACAAGGATTCCGTCGCGCGCACCGTGATGGCCGGCCTCGGCGCGACGGGGGCCAGGCTGGCGGTCGACGACTTCGGCACCGGCTATTCCAGCCTGAGCTACCTCCAGCGTTTTCCGCTCGATTACCTCAAGGTCGACAAGGCCTTCGTCGACGGCATCTCGAGCGCCACCGAGAGTTCCGGCCTTGTCGATCAGATCATCCGGATCGGGCACTCGCTCGGCATGGAGATCATCGCCGAGGGCGTCGAGGAAGGCTTCCAGGCGGACTACCTGAAAGCGCAGGGCGTAAAGCTCGCACAGGGCTGGCACTTCGGTCGTCCCATGCCGATCGACGATTTCCTGAAATTCGTCCGCGAGCGAAACCACGCATCACCCGGTCGCACCACCCGGATTCCCACGACGCCCGAAGCCGTCGCTTCCGCCCGGCCGGTCGCCTAAACGAACTTCCCGGGATTCAGCAACCCCTTCGGATCGAGGGCTCGCTTGATCGTCGCATGCAGGGCGCGATTCTCGGACGAGAGCGCCTCCTCCCACCACCGCAGCTTCGCGAGACCGATGCCGTGCTCGCCGGTGATGGCGCCACCCCACTCCAGCACTTTGGCAAATAGCTGGTCGAGCACGCGTTCCACCTTCTCCCGGACGACGGCGTCTTCGTAGTCCGCGGCCATCACGTTCACGTGGATATTGCCATCGCCAGCGTGGCCAAAGCACGCCACAGGGAATCCCGACTGGCGCTCGAGCTTCCGGGCGAACTCCACGAGATCGACGAGCCGGCCACGCGGCACGACGATATCCTCATTGAGTTTCGTGAGGCCCGTCGCACGCAGCGAATTCGAAAAACTCCGCCGCAGCAGCCACAGCCGGTCGCAGGATTCGTCATCCAGCGCGCGATCCACCCGCGTCGCCCCGGCCTCGCGCAGCAGGGTCACGAGCGCCTTCGTCTCGCCGCGCACGCTGGCCGCCTGGCCGTCGAGTTCGATGAGCACGTGGGCGTCGCCGGGCGGGATATCCGCGCCGGGCATGGCGCGACGGCCCGCCTCGAGCGTGAACCGATCGGCCACCTCGACGGCAGCAGGGAGGTAACCACTGCGAAACACGGCCTGCACCGCGGCCGCAGCCTTGCGCATCGAGGGAAAACCCGCGGACAACGCCGCCCGGGCCGGCGGATGCGGCAGCAGGCGCAGCGTCGCCTCGGTCACGACGCCAAGCAGACCTTCCGAACCAACAAAAATTCCGACGAGATCGAAGCCAGTCTTGTTCTTGTGCGTGCGGCCGCCGGTTTTCACGACCGTGCCGTCCGCAAGAACAACCTCGAGACCCAGCACGTAGTTGCGCGTGACGCCGTATTTCAGGCAGCGCGGACCGCCGGCGTTCGTGGCGATGTTTCCGCCGAGACTGCAATCCTTGAGGCTCGCGGGATCGGGCGGATACAGGAGCTTCTTCTTGCGAGCTCTCGCCTGCAGGTCGCCCGTGAGCACCCCGGGCTGCACGCGCGCCACGAAATCCCGCTCGTTGATTTCGAGAATTTTGTTCAGGCGCTTCGTGCTGAGCACGATGCCGCCGGACTGCGGCACGCAGCCGCCGACGTAGCCGTAGCCCGCGCCGCGCGTGGTGACGGGAATGCCCGCCGCATAGGCCAGCTCGAGCACCGCACTGACTTCCCCGGTCGAACCGGGGAAGACGGCGATGTCGGGCCGGCGGGCGGCGAACCATTTGTCCCCCGCGACCGCCTCCAGATCCGCGGGGTCGGTGAGCACCGCCTCCGCGCCGAGTCGGTCGCGCAATTGACGCGTGATCGCGGGCAGCGTCTTCACATGCCCATGATCTCGTAGCCGCCGTCGACGTAGAGCACCTGGCCGGTGATGCCGCTGGCGCCGTCGCTCGCGAGGAACACGCCGGTGTGGCCGAGTTCATCCGTCGTGCAGCTGCGACCGAGGGGCGCGTGCGCCTCGTAATGCTTGATCATGGCGGTGAAGCCCGAGATGCCGCGAGCGGCGAGCGTCTGCACCGGACCGGCGCTGATGCAATTCACCCGGATCTTCTTCACGCCGAGATCGGCGGCGAGATAGCGCGTGCTGGCTTCCAGCGAAGCCTTCGCCACGCCCATCACGTTGTAGTGCGGGACGACCTTCACCGCGCCGTAATACGACATCGCGACAATGCTGCCGCCATCGGTCATGAACGGCGCCGCGGCGCGCGACAGCGCGACGAGCGAGTAGGCGGAAATGTCGTGCGCGATGCGGAAGGCTTCGCGCGTCGTGGCCACGAAATCTCCCTCGAGCGCCTCCTTCGGGGCGAACGCCACCGAGTGCAGGAGCAGGTCGAGCTTCGGCGTCGTTTCCTTCACCTTCGCGAAGAATCCGTCGATCTCGGCATCGCTCGTCACGTCGCACGGCAGCAGCAGCGTGTCGGCGCCGAACTCACCGACGAGTTCCTCGACGTTTTCCTTCAGGCGTTCGCCCTGGTAGTTGAAAATCAGTTTGGCGCCGGCATTGTGCCAGGCTTTGGCGATGGCCCAGGCGATGCTGCGTTTGTTTGCCACGCCGAACACGACGCCGGTTTTTCCTGCGAGAGGTTTGTCACTCATACGTCGGCGCAGATTCCCTCGCGCCCGCCGAGGTTGTCACGAAAAAATCCGACCGACTGCCGCTATTGCCGGGCCGGATTCCTCGCCGCCCGCGAGCGCGAGAGCAGGCGCAGCGACACGTCGAAGCCAAGCGCGACCACGAAATAACAGACGACCGCCAGAATGAGGCCAAGGGCGATCCCCCCGAGCATCAGCACGCCCCAGATGCCGGGCGCCTGCTTGACCAACTCCCAGAAAGTGAGCCGCTGCATGAGGTCGTTCATCTGCTGCGCCAGCGACGGCTTTCCGAGCAGAAGAGAGCCGAGTTTCAGCTGCGCATAGATGAAAAACGCAAAGGTAAACGGATTGGTAATCCAGCAGCCGACGAGCGCCGCCGGGACGTTCACCCGGGCCAGCACCGCTCCGAAAGCCGCCGGAATGCTCTGCAACGGAAACGGCAGCACGGAGAAAAATGCGCCGATGGCCAGCCCGAGCGCGGTGCCGTGGCGGTCCCATCGCCACAGTCGCGGGTCGAAAAAACGATCGCCGAGCGTGCGGTGCAGGAACGTGCCGCGCAGGTGTTTGATGCGAGGAACATGCCGAAGGTATTTGCCCGCCCACGAACGGCGCCAGTGGATCGGCTTCATAGGCGGGGCGTGACGGCAAAAAACGATTTCAATTTACAAACTCCTCCGTGGCTTGCTTACTCCCGGGGACGGAATCAAGCACCCAGACCGCATTACAACTTATGAAGAAAATCGAGGCGATCATTAAACCTTTCAAGATGGAAGACGTGAAGGAAGCGCTCGCGGAGGTCGGCATCGAAGGGATGACCGTCAGCGAAGTCAAGGGATTCGGTCGTCAGAAGGGCCACACCGAGATCTATCGCGGCAGCGAATACACCGTCGATTTCCTTCCCAAGGTGAAATTTGAAATCGTCGTTCTTGACACGGCAGTCGAAAAAGCAGTCGCCGCGATTTCCAAATCCGCCAAGACCGGCAAGATCGGCGACGGCAAGATTTTCGTTCTGCCCATCGAAAGCGCGATCCGCATTCGCACCGACGAAACGAACGAGAACGCCATCTAGGCCGGCCTCCGCTCCTTCCTCTCGATGCTGCCTGACTGGCTGATCGTCATCATCCTCGGCATCATCGAGGGCCTCACGGAGTTCATTCCCGTCTCCTCGACGGGTCACCTCCTCATCGCCGAGCATTTGCTCGGCGACCACAAATCCGACCTCTTCAACGTCGTCATCCAGGTTGGCGCGGTCATGGCCGTCCTGCCGCTCTTCCGCGAGCGCATCGCCCTGATGATGCGCTGGCACGAGCCGGAGGGCCGCGACCTCACCCTCAAGGTCTTCGTCGCGTTCTTCATCACCGGCGTCGGCGGCCTCATTCTCAAGAAACTGGGCCTCAAGCTGCCCGACGAGATGTTCCCGGTCGCCATTGCGCTGATCGCGGGCGGCTTCTTCTTCCTGTTCATCGAGAACATGATCAAGGGCAAGCCCCGCACGAACTCGATCACCTGGATCATCGTCATCGCCGTCGCCGCGGGCCAACTCGTCGCCGCCGCCTTCCCCGGCACCTCGCGTTCCGGCTCCACCATCATGTTCGCCATGGCGCTCGGCCTCGCTCGCGTCCCCGCCACCGAATTTTCCTTCCTCGTCGGCATTCCGACCATGCTCGCCGCCGGCGCGCTGGAAATCCGCGAGGGCCTCAAGGCCGGAGAACACGAGCCGTTCTGGATGATCGCCCTCGGCTTCATCGTCGCGTCGGTCGTGTCCTTCATCGCCGTGAAATGGCTGTTGCGTCACGTGCAGTCCCATACGTTCGTGGGCTTCGGCCTTTACCGCATCGCCTTTGGCATCCTGCTTCTTGTCTTTTCCTTTTTAATGACCCGATGAGTTCGATTCTTCCCGATCTCCAGGCCAGCCTCCTCTGCGAGGACGTCCGGGCGGAGATCAGCGGCCAGCAGACGCTCATCGGCGTCATCACCGCCATCCCGGCCCCCGTCATGCCGGTCGCGTTCTTCAAGCTCTGCCTGTGGACGCGCTGGTGCGGCGGCGAAGGCACCTTCACGCAGCGCTCGCTCATCCTTTCCTCGGAGGACGAAAAAATTCTCGCCGAGTCGCGGGTGGAATTCACCCTCAACGAGCTCGAGTCGCACGCCACGAACGTCCACGTCTTCGGCGGGGTGAAATTCGAGAGCTTTGGCGTGCATCAGGTCGAGATTCACCTCGACGACGAGTTGCAGCTCCGCTTCCCGCTGCCCGTCGTGAAAATCGCGCATCCCGGCCAGCCCGGCGCATGACAGGGCCGAGCGGCGGCCGGCGGCCGCACTCGGGGGCGACGGTCAATTCTTCGCAAACTTCCACGCAGTCCGGCACTTGCGTGCCCCCTCCCCCCCGTCTACCGTGGTCGGCTATGCGCAAGTTGTGGTTCTGGCTCGCTCTCGGTGTCGTCGTGGCGACCCTTGCGGCTGCGCCGAATCAGGATTTTGCCCGCACCCGCATCGCGGACGGCTTTGACTTTCCCGTCGGCAAGCCAAACGCCGACGGCTACTACAAGGCGCGCGGTTTCCGCCCCAACGGCCATCTCGGCGAGGACTGGAATGGCATCGGCGGCGGTAACAGCGATCTCGGTTCGCCGATCTACTCCATGGGCAACGGCCTCGTCGTCTTTGCCCGCGATGTGCGCCTCGGCTGGGGCAACGTCGTCATCCTGCGCCACATCTACTACGAGGGCAGCGCTCTCAAGACGGTCGATTCTCTTTACGGCCACCTCGACCGCATCATGGTGAAGGAAGGCCAGCAAATCATTCGCGGCCAACAGATCGGCACGATGGGCACGAACCGCGGCATGTATCCCGCCCACCTCCACTTCGAGATCCACAAGAACCTCGTCATGGGCATCACGCGCACCGGCTTCGCCCACGATTTTTCGAACTACTACTCACCGACCGAGTTCATCACTCCCCGCCGCAAGCTCAACGGCGGCGGCAAGAGCGGGCTCGTCGCCATCAACACCTTCACCGACCCGCGCGACTTCGGCCCGCCGGCGAATGGCAGAGCACCAATGAAAGCCGACGGCAGCGCCGCCGCGAAACGCGATCCCGTGCAGGAGGCCGCGAAGAAGCAGCGCACGAAGTCCTTCCGCGTGGATCGCTTCGGCGGCTTCGACTCTTTCTGAAACCGCACCGCTTCCGCTCCTTCATGAGGCACTTCCTCCGCGCTCTCGCCCTGCTCTCGCTCTTCACCGGCAGTCTCCACGCCTCCCCCGAGATCATTCGAAAATCCCTCGTGCGCGTGCAAACGGTCTCCCAGGAGGCCGACTACAGCTCGCCATGGAATCCCGGTGGCATCGGCCAGGGAATCGGCGCCGGATTCGTGATCGACGGCAACCGCGTCCTGACGAATGCCCACGTCGTCAGCGACTCGCGCAAGATCTGGATCACTCGCGAGGGAGACTCGAACCGCTACCCCGCAAAGATTCTGCACATCGCCCACGACTGCGATCTCGCCGTCCTGCAGCCGCTCAATCTCGACTTCTTCAAGGGCATGCGCGCCCTCGAATTCAACGGCATTCCCGAGATCGAGTCGGCCGTCATGGTCTACGGTTACCCGATCGGCGGCGAAACCCCATCCGTCACTCGCGGCATCGTCTCGCGCGTCGACTTTCAGGAATACAGCCACTCCGGCACAGATTCGCATCTCGTCATCCAGATCGACGCCGCGATCAATCCCGGCAACAGCGGTGGCCCGGTGGTGCAGGAGGACAAGGTCGTCGGCGTGGCTTTTCAGGGCTACAGTGGCGATGTCGCGCAGAATACCGGCTACATGATCCCCACGCCGGTCATCAAGCGCTTCCTCAAGGACATCGCCGACGGCCATTACGATCACTATGTCGACCTTGCCCTGAACTGGTCTCCGCTCTACAACCCCGCCGCCCGCCACGCACTCGGCCTGCCCGACGACGGAAGGGGCGTAATCGTGGCCAAGGTCTTCGGCGGAGGATCGGCCGAGGGCATCGTGAAGCCGCGGGATGTCATTCTCTCGATCGACGGCCACGCGGTCGCCAGCGACGGATCCGTCGAGCTCGACGGCAGCGACGTGGAACTCGCCGAAGTCATCGAACGCAAGTTCAAGGGCGACAAGGTGAAGCTCGAGGTCGTGCGCGAGGGCAAACCGCTCGAGCTCGTCGTTCCTCTCAACGCCCCCTTCCCGCTCACGCTCTTCTCGAACGCCTACGACGTGAAGCCCCGCTACGTCGTCTTCGCCGGGCTCGTGTTTCAGCCGCTCGACGAGAATTTCGTGAACGCGACGCCGCTCACGAACTCGCGCACCCGCTACTATTTCGACCACTTCCTCGAGGACGATCTCTACAAGGAACGGCCCGAGCTCGTGATCCTCAGCAACATCCTTTCCGATCCGGTGAACGCCTACGCCGACGAGTTTCGCCAGGCCCTTGTCGATACGATCAACGGCCGCAAGATCAACCGGCTCGACGACGTCGCCGCGGCCTTCGCCGAGCCCGCCGAGACTTACGTGATCGAATTTGCCGGAGCCAGTCGACCGCTCGTGCTCGAAGCAAAAGCCGTCGCTGCCGCCCGCGAGCGCATCCTTCGCCGCTACGGCATCACCCGCGAGTCGAATCTCCAGCCATGATCCCGCTTCGCCCCTTCGTCCTGCTCGTTGCGTTCGTCCTCGGGATCGGCACTGTCGCCGCACAGACCTCCCCCGCCCCGATCGCGCCTTCCCTGCCGTCGGAGAAGTCGCTCGTGCGGGTCAACTCCACGAACCAGGCCTACAACTTCGTCCGCCCCTGGAGCAAACGTCGCCCCACCACCCGCCGCGGCATCGGCGTCGTCATCGAGGGCGGCAAGGTGCTCGTCACCGCCGAACTCATTGCCAACCACTCCTACGTCGAGCTGGAACGTCCCGCGAGCTCCGGAAAGATCGCCGCCGAGGTCGAACGCGTAGACTACGAATCGAACCTCGCCATCCTCGCGCCGCAGGACCCGAAATTCCTCGCCGGCACCGAGCCGGTGAAGCTGGCGGACGCCATCCAGGTCGGCACGAAGATCAACGTCGTCCAGCTCGAGAGCACCGGCGCCGTCGCGCTCACGCCCGGCGTCATCACCACGATCACCGTCTCCGGCTATCCCGCCGATGGCATTTCCCTCCTCGCCTACCGCCTCAGCGCTCCGCTCCAGTATCGCGACAACAGCTTCACGATGCCCGTCTTCGTCGGCGACCGCCTCGCGGGCCTGCTCATGCGCTACGACACGCGCTCGCAATCCGCCGACATCATTCCCGACGCCGTCATCTCGAACTTTCTCACGCGCGCCAGCCGACAGCCCTACGAGGGCTTTCCTCGCGCCGGCATCGCCTTCGCGCCGACCCGCGATCCGCAGTTTCGCCACTATCTGGGCATGACCCCCGAGCAAACCGGCGTCTACGTTTCCGCGGTCTCTCACGGCAGCGCGGCGGAAAAGGCCGGCCTCGAGAAAGGCGATGTCATTATGCGCGTTGGCGACGGCGACGTGGACGAGGACGGCAACACCACGCATCCCGCCTACGGCAAGATCCCTTTCAGCTACCTCGTTTCCACCGCCAGCCTGCCAGGTGGCAAGCTGCCCATTCGCATTCTTCGCGACGGCAAGACCCTCACCCTCGATCTCCCGCTCGAGCCGCGCGATCCCGCCACCGTCATCAGCGAGCCCGAAATCCTCGATCGCGCTCCCCGCTACTACATCCTCGGAGGCCTCGTTTTTCAGGAACTCTCGCGCCCCTACCTTCGCGAATGGGGCAGCAGCTGGCGAACGGACGCGCCACCGCGCCTCGTTTACCTCGACGAGTTTCAGGACGAGCTCCCGCCGGACCGCGGCAAGATCGTGATCCTCAGCCAGGTCCTCCCGGCCGACACCACGCTCGGCTACGACAATGTGGAAACCTCCGTCGTCGAAAAGATCAACGGTCGGGATATCCGCAGCCTCGAGGACGTCGCCGAAGCGTCCAAGCACCCCGAAGGCGAATTCGACAAGATCGAGCTCGAGTCCAACGCTGGCGTTCTCTACCTGAACGCCGCCGATGTCGCGAACTCGGCCAGGCAGTTGAAAGATTCCTACGGCCTCCCCGCCCTCGACAATCTCAGCGACCCGGCCACCAAGGTCGCGCCCTGAGCATGCGCCTCCGTCAGGCCGGTGACGGCAACGCGCCTTCCATGACCTGCCGTTTCTTCGAATAGCAATCCATCAGCAGGTAAACCCCGATGGACGCTCCCAGCGCCGCCAGGAAGTAAAAGACCGACGGCAGATGGGTGAAATGCGCCGCGAGGATGTAGACGGGAATGTGAACGAGATAAAGCGGGTAGGAAATGTCCCCGGCAAAACGCATCGCGTTCGACCGTAACTGGACGGGGTTCGGCCATACCACGAAACGAGAGAAGGCGTAATAAACGAGGCAGAGAGTCGCTCCCTGCCAGAGGAAGGGAAGCATGTCGCGGCCGATCGCAAGGACTCCGGCGTGATGCCGGAAACAGGACGTGAGCTGGATGGCCACGTTCATCGCCATGTGGACTCCGAACATCACGCGGATGTCCCACATGACCTCGTTGAGCTTCTGTTGATCCCGCGCCAGACGCACGCCGGCGATCCAGATGAACGCGAGCAGGAGGAGATTGGCCCCGTATCCGACGCCAGAGAAATACGGCAGATGCCAGGCGGATCGAGCCACGGAGTAGGCAAGAAAGCTGGTAAAGGAAAGATACATGATCCCTCGCAACGCCGCTCCGCGCAGGATGACGAGTCCGGGCAACAGGCAGTAGAGCCAGAATTCCAGCGAAAGACTCCAGGCCGGGCCGACGAACGAGCTGGTTGTGAAGATCTGATTCAAAAACAATCCGTTGATGACCACCTCGACGAAGGACGGCAGATTGGTTCGGTCCACCAGCATCCATGTCACAAACATCAGAAAGATGCTCGCGAGATAAATGGGATAGACCCTCTGGATCCGACGCCACAGGAACCCGTCCGGATTCGCGAGATACGATTTCGTGACCGAAAATCCACTGATCAGCAAAAAGCCGAGCACGGCTTCGAAAGCACTGAAACTGGGAACGAAGCTGAGCACTCCGAGATCGGTGTAATTCCTCAGGTGGTCCACCGCCACTATCGAAGCAAGTCCGATGCGAAGAACCGAGAGAACGCTCCATTTCTCGATACCTCTCATATCCCGATTTCCTCTGGTGAAGCTTTGGAAGGAACAGGGCTTCTTTTTCTGCAGAGGTTAGTGAGGTCCGATTTGATGCGGGGGTGATAACAGGCCGCTCGATGACCGGCAATAGCCCGTGCGTCCCCCGCCAGCCATGACTCCTTAGGAAGTCACTTAGAAAAGCTCACCCTGCTCGCCAATCGCGGGCCGCGGCGCAGCCTTGTTCGCCGCCGGAGCGGCAAGGCCGGCTTCCTTCTCGATCTCGGCGAGGAGCGTGCGGAATTCGCAGCGACGGATGGCCTCGATCAGCTCGGGATAGCGCGGGGCAATGACGAGATCGTCGATCGCGGCCGGGAGCACGAGATCGAGGTCCAGCGCGACCATGCTGCGGTTATCGATCACCTGCTGGCGCTGGGCGACGATCTTCTCGCGGCTGCGCGCACTGGCAATCTCGGCGGTGCGCTCGAGCAGGGCCTCGACGGAGCCGAACTGGCGGACAAGCGTCGCCGCGGTCTTCAGCCCGACCCCGTCGACTCCCGGAATGTTGTCCGAAGAATCACCGGTGAGCGCGAGCACGTCGGCGATCTGGGCGGGCTCGACGCCCCATTTGGCGCGCACGGCTTCGATCCCCAGCAGGGCGAAGGTCTCCTTCTCGACAAGGTCCGTCTTGTTCGTCGAGTAGATGCTCACGCGGTCGTTGACGAGCTGGAGGATATCCTTGTCGTTCGTGGCGATGACGGTCTCGCCGGAATGCTGGACGGCGTAGCTGGCGATGAGGTCGTCAGCCTCGGTATCCGGCAGCGAAAGACTCGCGACGCCGAGCAGCGGGACGAGCGCCTGCATGGCGGATTCCTGCGCCTTCATGTCCTCGGGCATCGACGGCCGCTGCTGCTTGTAAGCGGGCTGGAGTTCCGACCGGCGGGCGGGAATTCCGCGATCCCAGATCACCGCGGCGCGATCGGGGCGGACGTCGGCGATCATCCGACGCAGCGCCTTCGTGAATCCGAAGATTGCGTTCGTCGGCTCGCCCCGCGAGTTCGTGAGCCCGCGGATCGCGAAAAACGACCGGTAAAGATAGTAATGGCCGTCGACCAGCAGGAGGCGCACAGGAAAATCGGGAGCCAGGGGCTGGACTAGTCGAGCGGAGGCGCCGGGGGCACCGGCGGAGGAGCCGGCGGGCGCGGACGCTTCGGCGGCTTCGGCTGGGACGGCGGCTTCGGCGGTTTCACCACGACGGGGGGCTTCGGCGGCTTCGGCTTCGGATTGTTCACGATGACCTTCGGCGGGCGCACCGTCGCCGTCTTCTTCGGCGGCTTCGCAGGCGGCGACGACACACCGTCGGCGTCCGTGCGGAGCGAGGCGAGGGCGCTGGTGTTCACGAGCTGCAGGCCAGGGTTCTTCTTCTTGCCGTAGAGGCCGTAGTTCACGGTGATGAGCTTGCCCTTCGTCTTGAGCAAATGCTGGGTCTTTTCGGTCTGAAAGATGAAGGGCTGATTCTTCAACTCGGAAAACTGCTTGCTCATCAGGCCCGAGGTCTTGGTCAGACGGGCAACGTCTACGATCTGCGGCTCAGGCAGAACGAGGTCACCGGGACTGACGGTCAGGATTTGTCCGGCCGTCATCAGCACGGATTCACCCGGCCGCCCCTTCAACTTCAGGCGCATGGTTCCCTCGAGCACGATGAATTTCACGAGGCCCTTGCTTTTCGGACCGCCAGTCTTGCGCGTCTCGATCATCACCGTCGTGCCAGTGACCGCTGCCGTGACGGCCGCCGTGTTGATCGTGGCGCCGCCGGCATTCTTGGGCACTTCGAGGAGGATAGCGCCTTCGTCGAGGTTCAGGTCGCGAGTGCCCTTCTCGAAACTGAAGACGGAGTTCGCGCCGAGACGGGCAATCGTCTGGTCGTTGAATTCCAGCTCGGCGCGCGCCTGGTTCCCGGTCTGCACGGCGGTTTTTCCGCTGATGCCGTCTCCGACCCTGGCCGGAACCGCTGGACGCTCGGGGGCCAGAATGTCGACCTTGTTGTAGACGCGAGTGACCGCCGCGCTGTGGAGCGTGCCAGCCGCCTGCGCGGTAAGGGTCGCGAAAAGGAGGGCTCCCCCTGCCAGCAAAGTGTGCCGCACGTCGTTCATTAGGATTAAAAATTAACCAAAAGGCCGATTCCGCCACCCAAATTCGCAGCGAAGTAACTGTAGGTGCTGTCGGTGGAGTTGTTGATCCCGATCGTGCTGAGGGCCTGCACGCTCAGCCACTTCGTCACCTCGAAGGTCACCGCGCCGCCGATCAGCTGATTGAAATCCGCGCGATCGGCATAGCGATAGTCCTGCGCGGCGACGCGATAGTAGAGGTCGATCTTCACGTTGCGGGTGAGGCTCAGCTGATAGCCGAGCAGCCACGCGAACTCGTTCCGCAGCGCATAGGAGGGTTCGCCGCCGAGGGTGAACTCCGCGGTGAGCGACGTGTAGAAGAGATTTGCACGGTTCAGTGAGAACGTCTTCCGGCCGCCGAAGCTGAGCGTGTGATCGGCGTAGATCTGGCTGTTCAATCCGCGAGAGGTGAGCAGGTCGTAGGTGTAGTGCGTGAAGAGCGCGAGGTCGCCGAGCTCTCGGACGACGTAGACGAACCCGGCCTTCAACTGGAGGCTGTTGAAATCCAGGGAGCCGTTGCGCGCGTAGCGAAACATGCTCTGCTCCGCGGAGAAATCGGCGAAAACGTTGCCGCCGAGATGCGGCAGGTAACTCGCCCCTACGGTGCCGCTGAGCACCGTGTCGGAGCTTTTCGAGCCGTCGAGTAGCTCCGCGTTATTCGTCCAGAAAGTGTTCCAGTTCGTCCACGCGCTGAAAGGCTGGTATTTCTGCTCGGGCTGGAGAAGCACCTGCTCGCCGATGTCGGCGTCCGCCGGACTGGCGGGCGCAAAGGGTTCCGCCGTGGCCAGAGAGCTGTTCACCGCGCCTCCCTGCGCCTGCTGCGAAATGCTCACCTGCTGCTGGGCCTGCACGGCCTGATTCGCCTGCTGTGCGGAAACCATCGGCAGAGCCAGGCTCACAACCGCCAGCGCACCGAAACAAGATCTTCCGAAGAGCGACATGGCCGCAGACTCTGCCCGATGGACTATCAGGCGTCAACCAGTGAGCCCGTCGCGAAACCGCCCTTCCCAGCCGTCGGCGGGAACGCTAAGGGATAGCACGTGGCCACCGCCGCCCGCAAACGCTCTCGCCGCCGACTCGTCGAACTGGCCGCCATCTGCCTGGCCGTCGCCGTGGTGGGGTGGTTCGCGTTTCCCCAATCCGAAGTGCTCACCGGCGCGGAACGCACCGCCCAGGACAAGGTCATCGCCTGGAGCGGGCTGCACCCGTCTTCGGAGGACTTTGTCTTCGTCGCCATCGACGATCCCTCCCTCAAACTCGAACTCTGGCCGGAGGACATCGCCGCCTCGCCATCTCTCCAGGCGATGGCAAAGGGCTGGCCGTGGCCGCGTTTCGTCTACGCCGACGCCATCGAGCGCCTCCTCGGCGCGGGTGCCCGTCTCATCCTCTTCGACCTGATTCTCGACACTCCGAAGCCCGGTGACGACGCCCTGAAAGCCGCCCTCGATCGCCATCCCACGCAGATCGTCGTTGGTGCCAATCTCAGCTTCGACAGCATCTCTCCCGATCACCCCGAAATTCGCGAGCCAGCCCTGCGGATGCCCGCGCCGACTCTCATCGAACATCCCAATACCGATCCGAGAGTCGGCTTCGTGAACTTCTTCCCCGAGTCGGATCAGAAGATCCGCTCCGCGCTGTTTGGATTCCAGCTCGGCTCGGTGAAGTATCCCTCGCTGGCCGCAGCCGCCGCTCGCCAGCTCGATCGCGACGCCGACATCCCGAAAATCGGCCACCCGAAGCTCTTCCGCTTCATCGACCCCGCCCAGCTCCGCATCGTCCCCTTCTACACGCTCTTTCTTCCTGGCGACTGGAAACGAACGCTCCGCGACGGCGCGGTCTTTCGCGACAAGATCGTCGTCGTCGGCCCCAGCGCCGCCATTCTGCACGACATCCATCTCGTCGCCGATGACGTCACGCTGCCCGGCCCCCTGCTTCACCTCAATGCCCTCGCCGCCCTGCTGAACCATAATTTCTACGAGCGCGCCGGCGCTCTTGTGAACGCGCTCTGCGTGCTCATTTCCGTGATCGTCGCCTGGGCTATCGCAGTGCGCTTCGGTCGCCGTCCCATCGCCGCGCTCTCGATCCTTATCGCCTGCGCCATCGGCTTCACCGTCTCCGCCTACGTCATCGCGCACATCCTCGACTACCTCCTTCCTGTCGTGCAGCCCGGCTCCGCCCTTCTCGTCGCCGGCGTCATCTGCATCTCGTGGAACTTCGCCCAGGAGCGGCGCGAGAGCGGACGCATGCGCTCCATGCTCGACCGCTACGTCTCGCGCAATCTCGTCCGCGAGGTGCTCGACAACCGCGACGACTTCCTCGCCGCGCTCGGCGGCTCCCGTCGTCCCATGACGGTCTTCTTTTCCGACGTGCGCGGCTTCACCTCCTTCGTCGAAAGCGAGGACGAACACGCCGTCGTCTCCCAGCTCAACGAATATCTCGGCCGGATGGTCGCCATCATCTTTCGCCACGACGGCACCGTCGACAAGTTCATGGGTGACGGCATCATGGCCGTGTGGGGCAACGTGCTGAGCGAAGGCCCCGCCCGCGACGCCATCAATGCCGTCACGGCCGCGCTCGAGATGCTCGATGAACTCGCAGATCTCAACCGGGCCTGGACCGAGCGCGGGCTCTCGCCATTTGCGATCGGTATCGGCCTGCACCATGGCGAAGCCGTCTTCGGCAACATCGGCTCCGCCGAAAAGATGGAGCCGACCGTCATCGGCGACACCGTGAACCTCGCGTCACGCGTCGAAGGACTCACCAAGAAATACGCCGTCCCTCTGTGCATCACGCACCCGCTCGCGGAGCTCGTGGCGGACACGTTTCTGCTCCGCTCGGTGGACCTCGTCCAGGTTGTCGGCAAATCGCGTCCCGTGGAAATATTCACCGTGCTCGGCCCGCGGAGCATGGAAATTCCCGACTGGTTAAAATGCCACGAGGGAGGCATCGCCGATTATCGCGCCCGACGGTTCGCCGAGGCCGCTGCGCAATTCCGCGAATGCGAGAAGTCCCTGCCGAACGACCGACTCGTGCAGATTCATCTCACCCGCTGCGAGGCCTTCCTCCGGGAGCCTCCTCCCGACGACTGGACCGGCACGGAAGTCGCCACGAGCAAATAAGCCGCTCAGCCGAGCAGCTTCCGATACGTCGCGAGCGCGAGCAGCGGAAAGTGGAGGCGGTAGAAATCGTAGCGGAGATAGAAAACCTGCGGGAAGCCGGTGCCGGTCGTCTCGTGCTCCGTCCATGAGCCGTCGTCGTTCTGCTGGCGGACGAGATACTCCACGCCGCGGCGGATGGATTCGCGGTGCGGATCGCCGCACGCGCAGAGGCCCATCAGCGCCCACGCCGTCTGGCTCGCGGTGCTGGGGCCCGCGCCCTTCAGGCTCGGAAAATCGTAGCTCTCGCAGGTCTCGCCCCAGCCCCCGTCGTCGTTCTGGCAGCTCTCCAGCCAGTCGCGGCCGCGGCGGATCCACTCCTGGTCCATGTTCTCGCCGATGGCGCCAAGCCCGCGCAGCGCCTGCCACGTGCCGTAGATGTAATTCACGCCCCAGCGTCCATACCACGAACCATCGGCCTCCTGCGTGTGGCGGAGGTGGGCGATGGCGCGCTTCACGAGCACGCTCTGGCGGTCGAACCCGATATAGCCGAGCAATTCCAGCACGCGCGCAGTGAGGTCGCTGCAGGTGGGATCGAGAATGGCGTTATGGTCCGCAAAAGGGACGTGCTCGAGCCAGGCGGCGGTGACATCGCGATCGAACGCCGCCCAGCCGCCGTCGCGGCATTGGAAGCTCAGCAGCCAGCGCAGGGCGCGCTCGAATTGCTCCGTGCGCTTCGCCGGGTCGGCTGGCGCGACATGCCGCAGCGCCATGAGCACCATCATGGTGTCATCGGTGTCGGGGTAATACTTGTTGTCGTGCTCGAAAGCCCAGCCGCTCGCCTCGGGATGCGGATTCTTGTGCTGCCAGTCGCCGCGGAAGCGCACTTCCTTCGCCTCGAGCCAGGCGGCCGAGCGGGCCAGCGCGGGGTGGTCCCTGCCGAGACCGGACTCCGCGAGCGCGATGGTGGTGATCGCGGTGTCCCAGACGGGCGAAAGGCACGGCTGGATGCGAAAATCCTCGGGGTCGTTGACGAAGAGGCCGGCGAAGTCGCGATCGGCCTTTTGCACGAGCGGGTGATCTTCCCCGTAGCCGAGCGTGCGCAGCGCCATCATCGCATTGAGCATCGACGGGAAGATGGCGGCGAACCCCTCGCTGCCCTCGCCCATGCGCTCGGTCATCCACTGCTCGGCGACCTTCAGCGCGCGCTGGCGGAGCGGGTGAAACGGGAAGCGGTCGTAGATCTTTAGGAGGCGGTCACAGCGCAGGAAGAAATTCCGCCAGGACCAGAACGGGCCGGCTTTCTTGAGCGAGAGGTTCGCGCCCTCGAGGCCGGCGGGATACAGCTCGTGCAGCTGCATCGAGGCCGGCAGATGCCGCACGGGGCGGTAATGGTTCAGGATCGTGAGCGGCGCAAGGATGGGGCGCGACCACGAGGACATCTCGTAGATGTTGAAGAAAAACCAGTTCGGGAAGAGAAACGCCTCGGCCGGGATCGTCGGCAGATGCTTCCACGGGAATTGTCCCAGCAGCGCGAGGTAGAGTTTCCCGTAGGTGTTCATCGCGGGAATGCCGCCCAGGCGCAGGGCATTCGCGCGGGCCTCGCGCATCCACGCGGCATTCGGCGAATCGCCAGCCAGTTTCAACGCAAAGTAGCCCTTCACGGTCGCGTTCACCTCGCTGGGGCCGCCGATGTAAATATTCCACCCGCCGTCGGGAAGCTGACGCCGGCGGATATGCGCCGCGCACCGGGCCTGGAGGGTCTCGTCAACCTTCCCGGTCCAGTGCATGTAAATGACGTAGTCCGCGCAGAGCGTGCTATCGACGGTGAGTTCGCCTTCCCAGTGGCCGTCCTCGCGCTGGATGCCGAGCAGGCAGGACTGGGCGCGGGCCACGGCCGTGGCGACATCGGGCGCGGCGACGAGCGGCTCCGGAGATTCGGTGAAGGGAATGATGCGGGCGGTGGCTTTCACGAGACCCTTCCGAACGGTCAGGCCGCGGCGGCGGCTTCGGGTTTCGTCGGCCGGCCGGTCTTGTGCCCGTTGCCGCAGGATACGCCGTTGAAGGCCTGCACCTTCGCGCCATCCTCGCGCTTCGCAGGTCGCGCCCCGAAATTGAACTTCACGTTCTTCCACGTGTCGCCCGGCCTTGCGCCGTGGCCGAGGGCGGCGCTTGGCTCGAAGCCGCAATGCACCATGCAGTTCGCGCAGCGCGGATCCCGCGCCGAGCCGTCCGGATTCACGCCGACGGCGTCCCAGTTCGTCTCGCCGAGCAGGTCGCGGTAGCTCTTGTAATGACCATCGGTCATCAGGTAGCACGGCCCCTTCCAGCCGCGGACGTTGCGCGTCGGGATCGCCCAGGCCGAGCACGGCAGCTCGCGCTCACCGGTGAGAAATTCCAGATAGCCGGGCGTGCCGAAGATCGGGTAGCGCTCGCCCCACTGGCGAATGTCCACGAACTTTTCGCGTGTCATCTCGCGGGTGAGGAAGAAATTTTCCGGCTGGAGGTTCAGGCGCTTGCGCATGTCCTCTTTGGCGGAGTCGTAGTCGTAGCCGGGCGAGATCGTGTGGCCGTCGACATCGAGCGACGACAGAAAGTCGTAGAGCCCCTCGATCTCGGCCATGTCGGTTTCCTTGTAGATCGTCGTGTTCGTCGCGACCTGATAGCCAAGGATCTTCGCCATGCGCATCGCGGCGATGCACTCCTTGAAGACGCCCTCGCGCTCGACGATGAGGTCGTGCGTGCGCTCGAGGCCATCGAGGTGGACGTTCCAATACATCCACTGGCTCGGGCCGATCGTCGGACCGGCGTTTGGCGACTTCGGGTTTCGAATCTCGGCGAGCTGCGCGTCGGTAACAAGTTCCTGGGCGACAAGTTCCTTAAGCTTCGGCTCGAGCGCGGCGGGATTCTTCGTCCATTCCACGGCGAGCCAGTCGCGCATCTTTTTGCGCATGAACATGCCGTTCGTGCAGATGTAAACGATGCGCTTCTGCGCGAGCAGACCCGCGACGAGGCCCTCGATGTGCGGGTAAATGAGCGGCTCACCGCCGCAGATCGAGATCATCGGCGCGTCGCACTCCTCCGCGGCGCCGAGGCAATCCTCGAGCGGCATCACGTCCTTGAGCGACGTGGAATACTCCCGGATGCGCCCGCATCCCGTGCAGGTGAGGTTGCAGGTATGGAGCGGCTCCAGCTGCAGGACGGTTGCGAATTTCTTCACCCCGCGCAGCTTCTTTCCGACAATATACGCCGCGATCTTCGCGGTGAGGGCCAATGGAAACCTCATAGGGCGCCTACCCTCAGCAATCGGCGTTCCAGTGTCAACGCATGCCGCAGAACGATTTGCCTCGCGAGGACCGGTCGTTCGCGCTCCAATGCCCTGCGCCGATGGATCCCCACACGTTCGAGAACCTGTTGGAGAAGCATTACGCCTCTCTGTATCGGTTCGCCTACAGTCTGGCAAAGAATCCCGAGGACGCCGCGGACCTTACGCAGCAGGCCTTCGCTGTCTTCGCCAGGAAGGGCGACGCGGTGCGCGATCCCTCGAAGACCCGGAGCTGGCTTTTCACCACGCTCTATCGCGAATTTCTCAAGCAGGCCGGCCGCGCCCGCCGGGTGGTCAGCATCGACGACGAGAACGAATCCCCGCGCGAGATTCCCGGCCCGACCGTCGAAGTGTCGCGCTCGCTGGATCAGGACGCCGCCCTCGTCGCCCTGGCCTCGCTCGAGGAAAGCCAGCGCGCCGTCCTCGCCCTCTTCTACCTCGACCAGTGCTCCTATCGGGAAATCGCCGAGATTCTCGATATTCCCATCGGCACGGTGATGTCTCGCCTCTCCCGCGGGAAGGAGGCCCTCCGCGAAAAACTGCGGGTGAACGAAATCGATCGGGAATAATCGCACGCCCCGTGCACTCTTAAATTTGCCAAAATGAATCGCGACGAAGCCAAGATCATCCTCAGCGCCTATCGCCCCGACCGGGACGACGCGGAAGATCCTGCTTTCGCCGAGGCATTCGGCTGGCTGGACCGCGACGACGAACTCGCGGAATGGTTCGCCGAAAGTCAGGCATTCGATCAGGACATGCGCGCGGCGTTTGCGTCGATCCAGCCGCCTCCGGGCCTGAAGGAAACCCTTCTCGCCGCCGCAAAAACGACGCCGATCTCCTCCAGCCCGGCATTCTGGCGTCGGCCGGAATTCGCCATGGCGGCGGTTCTCGCCGTCATGCTCGGGGTCAGCGGACTCTGGCTCGGCCTTGGCCTGGGCGGAGCGTCGATGATCGCAATCCGTAAGGAAATCCCCCAGCTCACGGCCACGCACCATCATCCCTTCGGTGCCAGGGGCGACGACATGGGCGCGATCCGCGATTGGCTCGGCGCGCACGGCGGCATCGCCGACTTCACCGTTCCGGCTGGCCTGCAGGCCGCGCACGGGGTCGGCTGCGAGGTGAAGTCGATCGACGGCGCGAAGGTCTCGATCCTTTGCTTCCATCTCCCCGGCAACGGCACCGCGCATCTCTACGTGATCGACCGCTCGGAACTCGGCAATCCGCCGCGCGACGGCCAGCCGCAAATGCTCCAGATGGGTGAATACGCGATGGCCAGCTGGAGCTTTGGCAATCGCAGCTACATCCTCGCCATGCGTGGCGACGAGAACAGCGTGCGCGCGTTGCTGTAGGCCTGGCAGGCCCACCTCGGGCTACTCGATCGAGTGCACCCGATAGTCGCGCGACTTCTCGTCGATCTCGATCCTGAGGATGTCCTTCTGCTCGGCGGCCTTCAGCAGTTCCTTGAAGGATTTGAAGCCGTGCGCCCGTTCGTTGAAGCCGGGATTTCGCCGCTGCATCGTCTGCTTCATCATCGAGCCGGTGATGCGGAAGTCCTTGCCTCGCTCGCTCTCGATCGCGGCCAGCGTCGCGGCAACCTGCTCGAGAGCCTGCTCCAGCGACGGCCCGCCTGACTTCTTCGGCTCCGCTCCATTCGGCTTCGGCTCCGCCCTGCGCCGCGGCGCGGGAGTGGCGCGATCCCGCACGAGATCATCGTAATAAATGAAGACGTCGCAGTTATTGATGAAGAGGTCCGAGCTGGAATTTTTCACGCCCATCCCGACGACGGTCTTCGCATTCTCACGCAGCTTGCTGACAAGCGGCGAGAAGTCGGAGTCGCCGCTGAGGATCACGAACGTATCGAGATGCTGCTTCGTGTAGCAAAGATCGAGCGCGTCCACGACCATGCGAATGTCCGCCGAATTCTTGCCCGACTGCCGCACATGCGGGATGTCGATCAGCTCGAACGCGGCCTCGTGCAAATCACGTTTGAAATCCTTGTAGCGGCCAAAATCGCAATACGCCTTCTTCACGACGATGTGGCCGCGCAGCAGCAGCCGCTCGAGCACGAGCTTGATGTCGAAGTTCGGAAAGTTCGAATCCTTCGCACCTCGCGCGATGTTCTCGAGGTCAAGGAATACCGCCATCGTCGCATTATCCGGCTCGCTCATGGGGTCACCCTAACGACAGAAACGGCTGAGAGCGAACCATTCGCTCAGGAGCTACGGCCACGGCTGATCGTCGTTGTAGAGCTGCACGATGCGCGCTTCGCCACCAGTCCGGACGACAATCTCCACGGTGATCTTCCCCGGCGGATTACCCCGCCCCTCCGGCACGAAATATTTGCCGATGCCGTAATCGAGGCGGTTGCCGTTCCACCGTGCTCGCAGCCACGGGCCTTCATCGCCGTCGGGCGCGGTCGCAATGCGATCGATGATCCAGAACCGCCCATCGGCCTTCAATCGCACGAAGACGGGGCCGGCGGGAGG
>DATCRI010000060.1 GCA_036569045.1 Chthoniobacterales bacterium
CTTCTCGACTCCCTCGGCCAGCTCTCCTTGCAACCTCCCCGCCACGGTCTTCGCGGGCGAGCGGAACGGGCTCTGCGTCATGACGGCATCGACGGCGGGGCGGCAACCCTCGCGACGGCTCCGCTCTAGGTTCCGCACGACGCAGACGGCATTTCCCCGATGGACGGCACGGGGAGACCTCCGACACGAGCGACGGCTCCCGCCGCGATCTTCGGGTGTCATGAAGATCAAAACTCTCCTCTGCACGCTCGGCGTTGTCTCGGCCCTGCCGCTCACGACTTTCGCCCAGACTCCGAACGACTCCGTTTCTCCGACCAGTTCGGCCGACGGCGGCGCCCAGCACACCATCACCCCCGCGGATGCCCAAAAGCACGGCCCGACCGATGGGCCGGCCACGGATCCCGCAAAGTATTCGTCCTCGAACACGCAGACCGGAGGCGCGATCGACACCGGCACGCCCAAGGACAATGCCGACAAGAATCCGAATGTCGACAAGACCGCCCCCGGCACCACGTCGATGAAAACCGTGCCCGTGAAGACCGAGGAATAATTCCTCCCGATCGGTCGGGATGGGACTGCGGAAAGACGGGCGGCCTCTTCACTGGGGTCGCCCGTTTTGCGTGCGGCTGCCGTGGCAATTGACCCGCCCCATGCAACGGGGATAGAAATGGGACTCCGTCATGAAATTCCCCATCCTTTCTGGCATCGCCGTCCTGCTCGGCGCCGCGAGCCTGCAAGCCGCGCCGCCGGTCGTCATCGTGGTGCCCGCGACCTCCGCGCAGAACTACGTGCTCGTCGATTCCTATCGCCCGAAGCCAAAGGTCTACGACCCGTATTTTTACGAGGTGAAGACCAAAAATAAGAAGACGATCGTGAAGCAGAATTCCGCGGGCATGGTGACCGTGAAGGAAAAGAAGAAGAACAAGGAGACGATCACGGTCAGGAACCGCAACGGCAACGTCGTCTACAAGGAAACGATCAAGAAAAAGAAGAAGTGACCGCCATGAAATTCCCCGCCGCCCTGCTCGCCGCCTTCGCCGCGGCCCTCGTTTCCGCCTCCGCTTCGGAACTCGACTTCACCCTCGTCAACAAGACGGGCCATTCAATCGACGCGCTTTACCTCTCCGCCAGCGCCGACAAGGACTGGAACGAGAACCTCCTTCCCAACGGCACGACGCTTGCCGAAGGCGCGAAGGCCGCCGTGAAATTCGAGGCGAAGCCCAATGACGCCGACTGGGACATCCGCGCCGTGGATGACGACGGCACCGTATTCACGTTCGAGAAGATCAACCTCATCGACGCAAAAACGGTGACGCTCGAAGTGACCGCGACCGCGACAAGCGCCGTCGTCGAGTAGCGCCCATTAGCGCACCGATTCGGCCTTTTCGAGGGCCTCGAGCGACTCCCGCGTGATCGCATGTCGCGCGCCGCAGCGCGGGCAGCTCATCCGGAGAACCTCCTCGCCCTCGAAGAGCGACTCGGGGTTCATCCGGAAAGTCGGCAGCAGCACGCGCATCATCCGCTCGTGCGTGCAGCCGCATTCGAAGCGGTAGTATCGCTGCTCGAGCAACGAGAGCACCTCCGTCTGGTCGAGCGTGCGCACCGCCGCGTCATCGAGACCGAGCAGCCATTCCTCGTCGCAATCCGGCTGCGCGGTGACGAGGACGCAGTCGTCCTCATCGAATTGAAAGAAGCGCGCCAGCCGTTGCTCGCTGTGGGCGTAATACCTCTCCACGGCCCGGAAAAAGTCGCCGTCCGTGAAATCGACCACGCTGCGCCGCGGCGGCTCGTCGCCCCGAATCGTGTCCGCGTAAAAAAGATTCTGCGTCCCGACCTTCACATTCTCCGTAAACACATTTACCACGACGGTCCCGGCCGGACTGTCCCCGGCAGCGAAAACATTGAGCAAGGGATCCTGGAAATTGACCGTCCACGCCACCCGTTCATTCCGCGGGCGGGAGGCGCTGTGCAAGGTGATCGCAGCAAGCGCGGCCTTCGCGAAATCCGCGGTCCCAGCGGTCGCGCCCATCCCGAAATCGGCGATATGAAGATAGTAGTCGACGTAGATCTTCGAGAACTCGCCACGGGCGACCATCGCATTGCGGCCACGCACAAAATAAGTCCGCACTTCGGCGTGACGGTCATCGATCAGGTTCTCTTCGCTCACAGGTTGATCCTAAAAATGGAATCCATACACTGCATGGTAATGCTCGAAGATCAATCGGAAGAACGCGCGTGCCTTTACGCGCTCGGACTTCTCCCCGAAGTCGACGCCCAGGCCTTCGAGGCCGAGGCCGCCGGCAACGAGCGCCTGCGCCAGGTCGTCGCCGAGCTCACCGAGTCGCTGGCCAACCTCACGCTCTCGACCACCTCGATGCGTCTGCCGGCGGAAGAGCTGCGCGGCGACCTGCTTGCCCGCATCGCGGCCGAGCCGGCCCGCGTCACCACCGATCGCGACGGCCTGCTCGAGACGATCAACCCCGCCTTCACCGAGATGTGCGGCTATCGCATCGAGGAACTGCGCGGCCGCAAGCCCGGCCATCTCCTCCAGGGACCCGACAGCGATCCCGCCGCCATCGCCACCCTGCGGGCCGCCATCTATTCCGGCACCGCCTGCGAGGTCGAACTCGTAAACTACCACAAGGACGGTTCCCCCTACCGCGTTCACATTTTGCTCGAGCCGGTCCGCGACGATCGCGGAATTCTCGTCGGCTTTCGCGCCATCGAGCGCAAGATCGCGAATTAGCCCAGCCGCTTGCGCAGGGCATCCAGCGCCGCCTGCGTGGCGAGGTCCTTGAAGGTCATCCGATCGGTCGGAAAGAACGCGCGCCACACCAGCGTCTCCGCGCCCCGCTCCGCCAGCGCGAGAAATACGGTGCCCACCGGCTTCTCCGGCGTGCCGCCACCCGGCCCGGCGATGCCCGTCGTCGCCAGCGCAAAATCCGCCGCCGCACGCCCGAGGGCGCCCTCGGCCATCGCCCGCGCCACCGGCTCACTCACCGCGCCGTGGGCCGCGAGCAACTCCTCCGGCACGCCGAGCTGCCCGGCCTTCACCTCGTTGGCGTAGGTCACCCAGCCCGCATTGAAAATCTCCGAAGCTCCCGCGACATTCGTCAGTCGATTGGCCAGCAGGCCACCGGTGCAGGATTCCGCCGTCGTCACCGAGCGGCGCAGCTCCCGCAACCGCGCGACTACCACCGCCTCCAGCGACTCGCCCTCGTTCGAGACGATGAACTCCCCGAGCTCCGCAAGCACCTGCGGCTCCACCTGCGCAAGCAGCGCCGCCGGTCCGATCAGGCGGAGATCCACCTCGTTCGGCCGGGCGCAGTAGCCGACCTCCAGACCGGCGATTTCCGACAAACGCAGACCGATGCGCGCCTCGACCATCGACTCCCCGATGCCGACGCAGCGATACACGCGCGACTCCGCCGCCTCCACGCCCTGCATCAGCTCGCGCAACCGCGGGAGCACATGGGTCTCGAACATCGGTTTCAGCTCCCGGGGCGGCCCCGGCATGAGGAAAAGGTGCGGCGTGGATTCCGAAGTCGTCGCCGTGGCCGGCAGATACAGGCCCGGCGCGGTGCCGTGGTCATTCGGCAGCACGATCGCGCCCTCGGGCACCATCGTCTGTCGGCGCATCCGCTCCTGGAAGGCGAAGCCCCGTCGGTCGCACCGCGCCTGGATCGCGCGCAGGATTTCCGGGTCCTCGACGAGCCGGCGCCCGAGCAGTTCCGCGGTGATCTCGCGCGTGATGTCGTCCGTCGTCGGTCCGAGGCCGCCGGTCACGAAAAGAATCTCGCAGCGGGAAAAGGCCTCGAGCAGCGCGGTGCGAATCGGCGCGCCGTCGGGAACGGTGGTCTGCCGCGCAAGCCGCAGACCAAGCGGAAACAGAGCCCGCCCAAGATACGCGGCGTGGCTGTTTACGACACTGCCGAGCAACAGCTCGGTGCCGGTGTTCAGAATCTCGACATTCAAGGCGGCGGAGCGTCTAAAAAGTCCCTAGAGGCACTCCGCCGTGAGCGCGCGGATCCAGCCGTTCACCCGGTCGTGCAACTCGCGCTCCTGCTTGAGATCGAAGACGTAGAGCAGATTCGCGAGCACGCGCACGAGGATCTGCCGCGCCGTCGCATCGCTCAGGTGGACCTTCTGCAGGCTGAGATTCTGCTTCGCCAGAATCGCCACGCAGTCGCTCTTCGTGAGAATGCGGCCGCGGTGAAAGGGATCGAAATAAAGCTCGCCGTGCCGGGCGATAAAGTGGCCTGGCAGATTGATGCCCTCCACGCACATGCCGGCGCGGGCGGCGACCATCATGTAAAGCAGGGTGAGCGTGATCGGGATGCCCATGCGCGTCTCGATCACACAGGGCAGCAGGCAGTTCCGCTCGGAGTAATAATCCTCGGTGTTCCCGCGGAAGCCGAGCTCCTCGGACATGAAGTTCGCCAGCAGAAGCACGCGCTCGCGACTGGAGACCGCGCCCGAGCCCTTGAGAAGAAACTGACGCCCCCAGGAATTGACTTTCGTTTCGAGCGGCGTGAAATCCACGCCCGGCATGAGCGCCCGGGCAAGCATCCAATTGGCGCGCTCGAGATCGTGATGGTCGCCAAACAGATGGCAGAGCAGCGTGAACTCATCCTCGGCCTCGCGGTCGGCGATCAGGTCGAGCACCTCGCGGGCGTGGCGGGAGACATTCTCGTCCTCGAAGGCGGCGAGCGCTGCCAATTCCCCCATCGCATCCTCGCCGGCGGCCGCCAGTTGCTCTTTCACGAGGCGGACCGTTTCCGGATCGTTATCGCGCAACAATCGCACGATCGCTTCTTTCTGGCCGAGCATCATGACGTCATACGGTTAGTCCACAATCGGATCGCACGCAAGGCGTCACGCGGCCGTCACCGTGACCTCCACCACCGCACCGGGCTCGGATCGCACCTGAATCGTCATCGGCCGGCAGCACACCGCGCAGTCCTCGACGAGGTCCAGCCGGGGCGTCGTGGTCTCGACCTCGATCGTAAAAATTTCCCCGCACTGCGGGCACTCGATCTCGATCTCCTCGACAATGTCCATTCAGCCGAGCTTCGACGGAGACACCGGCTCCGGCGGCGAAAAGGGCACCCGCGGGGCGTCGCCCCAGAGATCTTCGAGCAGGTAGAACGACCGCGCCTCGCTGTGAAAGACGTGCACGATGACCTGCGCAAAATCGATGACCACCCACCGGCTCGTCGGCGCGCCGTCCTCGGAATACGCTCCGTGGCCGAATTCCTCGCGGACGCGCGTGCGGATGCCGCCGGCGATCGCCTTGAGCTGCGGATCGGATGTGCCGCTGCACACGATGAAAAAGTCCGTGAAGTCCGAGATGCCGCGCAGATCGATGATCTGGATGTCCTCCGCCTTCTTGTCAGCGGCCGCTTCCGCGCAGGCCAGGGCCATGCGCTCGGCTTCGTCCTTCTGGGGCTCCGCCTTCTTTTTCGGAGCCGCCTTGCGTGGCGCTGCCTTACTCATCTCGATACAGCCTTTCCCGGTAAATCACTTCGCATGCCTTGTCCGGTAGCAAATACCGGATGGATTCCCCCCGCGCAACGCGATTCCGGATCTCCGAGGACGACACGTCCATCTGCCGGCACACCCGGCGGAACTCCCCGATCGCCCCGCCGACGTCCCGATCCAGCACGACGAACTCCACCAGCCGCCGCAATTCCCCGATCTCCCGCCACGTATCGAGCAGCGCGACATTGTCCTCGCCGATGAAATAAAGGAACTCCTCGTCCGGATGCCGCGCCCGCATCTCGCGCACCGTGTCGACCGTGAACGACGGCCCCTCGCGATGCAGCTCGCAGTCGTCGCACTCGAAGCCCGCCTCCCCCTCGATCGCCGCGCGCACCATTTCCAGCCGTGCCTCTGCCGGCGCCGGCCGGCGATGCAGTTTGTGCGGAGAGATCGCCGCCGGAATGAAGACCACGCGGTCCAGCCCCAGCTGCTCGCGCGCCTCGCGGGCCAGGATGAGATGCCCGATGTGGATCGGATCAAAACTCCCGCCGAAAAGTCCCGTGCGTCGCGCCATCAGCCCACTAAATCCGCGAATTCCGAAATCTAAAATGCAAAATCCGAAATCGCCGTGCTATGCATCGCCGATGTCCGCATCCGCCCATCCCGGCCAGCTCCTTCTCGTCGGCGTCCCCGGCCCCACGCTCGACGCCGCCACCGCTGCCCAGTTCCGCGCCATCCAGCCCGGCGGCTACATCCTCTTCGGCCGCAACATCCAGACCGCCCCGCAGCTTCGCCAGCTCATCGACGACCTCCGCGACCTCTCCGACGTCGAGCCCATCATCACCATCGACCAGGAAGGCGGCCGCGTCTCCCGCCTCAAGCTCCTCGGCCACGAACCCCCGAATGCCGAGCAGCTCCGCAAGAAGGGCGATCCCGAACTCATCCGCTGGCACGGCGAGATCACCGGCAAGCTGCTCCGCCTCTTCGGTTTCAACCTCGACCTCTGCCCCGTCCTCGACATCAGCTTCGACGACGACGCCGATAACTCCCTGCGCGGCCGCTGCTACGGCGCCAGCGTCGCCGAGGTCATCCAGAAGGCCGGCACCTTCAACGACGCCCTCCGCTCCACCGGCATCCTCAGTTGCGGCAAGCACTTCCCCGGCTACACCCACGCCGGGCTCGATCCCCACCACGAGCTGCCCCGCCTCGCCCGCACCCGCGAGGAAATGGAAGCCGAGGAACTCGCCGTCTTCCGCTACTTCGCCACCAAGGTCGACAGCATGATGATCGGTCACATCGCCATCGACAGCCTCGACGCCACCGGCCTCCCCGCCTCGCTCTCCCCCGCCATCACGACGGACCTCCTCCGCGGCGACCTCGGCTTCGACGGCCTCGTCATGACCGATGACCTCGACATGGGCGCCATCCTCAATCACTACGGCTTCGCCGAGACCATGCGCATGGCCCTCGCCGCCGGCAACGACCTCCTCATGATCTGCCACCGCGTCGAGATGGCCGCCGAAGCCCTCGCCGCCATTCAGGATCTCCCGGTCGAGAAACTCGCCCCCGCCCTCGCCCGCGTCGCCGAGTTCAAGACCCGCCTCGCCCCGCCGGATCCCTTTAGCGAGGAAGCCCACCGACTCCTCGACGACGAAGTCTGGAAACTCCGCGTCGCGACATTGGGCGAAGACCTCGCCGCCCAGCGCAGCCCCGAGGACGGCAAACGCTCCCCCGTCGAGCTCTACTGAAACCGCCCTCCGTCCGCCGCGGCCGGGGGGTTAGCCGCCGCGCCTTGTCGGGAGCCAGCTAGAGATTAAGCTTCGGGCGATGATCTCGATTCCACTTATCATTCGAATTCTTAAATAAGAGCACGAGAACGGCGATAAAGTTCAGAAAGACTCCCAGAAAAAACCACAACCAAGCACTGCGATTCGTATTTTGAGCCCAAAGCGCACAAAATGCCCCGAAGAGAAAGAGGACGGCCCCTTCCGCGGAACCTGGGGAGAACTTGATGGAGCCAAGCGTGAATTCAATCCGATCGTCTTTCTCTGGAGGGGCTTTCGTGACGTCCGAAGCGCAATAAACGGGCCTCAAAAGCACCAGAAACAGCAACGCGACAAGCAGGAGAGTGTTTTTCATAATGGCCGAATGCCAAGCTCAGCGATCCCGCGCTCGGGCCGCTGAGTTTGGGGAATGTGGACGGGATAGGAAATACGGGAGTGAGAAGTGATGCTATGCGGCCAGGGATTAGCTACAGCACTTTGTTCGGCTTTTTAGTGAACTATCACACGTTCCCTCAGCCTGCGAGGGGCATCGGGATCATGGGCTGGCAAAACAATCGTTGGTTCGCTTCTGGAAAACTCGAGAATCTTGTTGATCGTCTCGAGTGACTGCGCAGGATTATTCGTCACTCCGTCCGTAAATCCGGCTTGCATGTCCTCGAGCGTATATCCGGAATCCCCGGAGAAAAAATAGGTGACATCTTCATCTCTGGCAACGACTGCCGAATGACCGACATAGTGACCCGGCGCCGGAACCATGAAGATCCGGCCATCCTTGGTGATAGGGTGGGATGCGGGGAACGGTCCTACGGGCGGCCCGTCAAAATTTACCAGTTCAGGGCGAAACCAGACCGGCCAGCGCTGGGGGAGACACCCCATGATCTTCCCTTTCAGGCCGCAGGATTTGCGCCAGCCTTCTCGTGGCGAAATAATCCGCGTATGCGGAAAATGATGCAGTCCGCCAGTATGATCATGGTGATAGTGAGTGAGGATAACTGCGGAGATATCTACAGATGGATCAAGCCCCATTTGACACAGGCGCGGGCCGATTTCCTCGTGAGGCGCCACTCTGATGCTCACCTGCTTGGTGAAAAAGGGATTCCACCACGGTAAATAACCAGGCGTCGAGTTTTCCGCGGTATCGCCCGTATCGACGATAAATCGACCTTCCGGATGTTCGATTAGCCATGCGAATACCTCCAGGGTTGCCCAATTCTTATCGCGAAAAATGTCGATTTTTCGTTGCACCGGTGACCGGTCTTCTCCTCCGCGCTTCTGCGCCGTTTTCAACCAGGCTTTGCCGGTAGAAATAGGGGTGATTTTTAGCATATTTGAGACATCATAGAAAAACGCCAAGCTTTGCTATGTCTGAACGGGCGCTGAACTTTTGTGGAGGCACGGATGGAGAGTGGGGATGATCGTGAAAAAGTGACGCGAGGCGACTAGGGGTTAGTTGCAGCGTCTTGTTCGGCTTTCTTTACGATGCTCTCAATCTGTCGAACTGCGTGATCCAACGGAATCTCGTCAACGGTCGGCGCCGTGCCAAGAGCAACATCTGAGGTGGAATTATACCAACGCACCCTATCTTTCGTTATCGGAAAGACATTTTTGGCGATATATCGCCACTCGTCTTGATTTAAGAAAATTAAATATTCTCGATCGAGTTTGAGAGGAACTGTCTCTCCCAGCGTCTGGATGACGATGGGCATCTCAGATAGTCGCCCCTTTAAGATTTTTAATGGATGTAGTCTCGCCAACAATACTTCAACGGGCGTGTCCTGTGAGTGCCAAAATCCGCTGCCAGAAACTATATCAGTAACCGCAGAAACTTTTACCGTCGCGATGATGCTATATTTGTTGATGAGATCCGCTGGATGGGGAGGCATAAAAGCCGCAGCGAAACATCGGCCGAGTGACAGAATCATCGCCAAGCAGAGGAATGTTGTTTTCACAGCCGAACAGCTTGTTGGATTGAATGGAGAGATGGGCGAACGAAGCTGATATTCAGAGGGGCTCGGAAGGATGTTAGCTGGACGGGAGACAATCCGCAACTTTGAGGCGAGGCGCGTGGCCCCGCCCGTTGGTTGCGGGACTTAGGTAACGGTGATCTGGGCAGGTTTGCCGGGCTGGTTGTCCCTTGCGATGCAAGGGGTGGCTATTGCGGGCGGGGCACGCCGGTGAGGGTGGGATCGATCCGGAAGTGCGAGAAGGTGACGGCGCCGTCGGCGCTCACCGCGAAATCCATGGTGGCGCCGACGTTTGCGGCGGAGGGCCAGTTTTCCTCGCCGATGCTTTTGACGTTCGAGTCGAGGGTGACGTGGCCGCGCCATGGGAGGGTGAAGCCGGCGGGGGGCAGGTCGATGCCGATGGAGAAGCCCTCGGGGAAGGCGGCGCCGCTGCCTTCGTTCTGCTGGCGGGCGGCGGCGTAGTTCTTCGGCACGGCGGCGCGCGTCTCGGCGAGGATTTTCTCCTGCGCGGCGCGGAGGACATCCGTGTGCCAGGCGACGGCGCCGTCTTTCACGGCGACGAGCAGGCAGGCGGCGGGCGACCATTTGCCGTCGATGGCCCAGGCGAGCACGGCGCCGTCCTTCGCCCATTGCGCGGCGAGGTCGAGGTGGTTCATGGTGCGGCCGCTGTCGTCCTGCACCCATGTCGCCCAGGCGGGACCGTCGAGCTCGAGGAGGGTGGCGCCGGTCTTGACGTTCACGAGGCGATTGCGCGGCGGCGGGTCGCCCTTGTCGTAAAGCTCCCAGCCGGGCGCGAGCACGCCGTAGGTGCCGTCGGGGGGGAGGGTCTCCTCCGGCACGCAGTAACCAGCGGGAGGCGTCCATGCGTCCGCCGCAAGACGGGAGCCGGCAGTGAGGCCGAGGAGGAGAAGGGAGCCGACGATGCGGAGCAGGCCACCCCGGGCGGGGAAGAAACGTAGTCTCATGGTGCGCCCGGGAATTACCACCGCGGCGCGGGAGTGGCGAACGATTTGCCGGCGGCGGGAAGGCGGAGGCCCCGGGGCGGATGTGGCGCCGCAAGCGAGCGGGCCCCTCCCCTTGCCTTCGCAGGCTGCATTGACAATCATCCCGGCCCGTGCCCCGAGTCCCCGTCCTTCGCCAGCGTCTGCCCTGCGTGGGGCTGTTCCTCTGCGCGGCGGCGGGCGTGATCCTCGGTCGCTATGCGCCAGTGCCGGGCGCGGCCTTTGCGGCGGCGGGCGCGTTGGCGCTGCTCGCGGCGCTGGGGCCGGGGGCCCGCATCGCGCTGCCGGTGGGCGTGGCGCTCGTCTTCGCGGCGGCGCAGGCGTGGACGTTTCGCGAGAGCCGGGCCACGCGGCTGGCGGCAGAGTTGACGGTGGCGGAGCAGACCTGCTCGGCGGTGATCACCGTGCGGGAGGCGCCGCGCGAGGGGGCAGCCGCCACCGGCCTGCGCAGCCGCTTTGCCGCGAGGCTGGAGGAGCTCACCCTCGACGATGCAGAGCTGCGGCCGGGCTGCCTGGTGATGGTGACGTGGGACGGGCCGCCGCCGCTCTACGGCGGGCGCTACCGGGTGCGCGCGGCGATCGGGAATTGCCCGCCGGTGCGGAATCCCGGCGCGTTCGACTACACGGGCTGGCTGGCGAACGCGGGCATCCGCTCGCAACTGGCGGTGCTGCGCGGGCGGGATGCCGAGCTGCTCGCGGTGGGCGGGAATCCGCTGGTGCGCTTTGCGGACGCGGCGCGGGGCTGGATCGAAGAGACGATCACGCGCGGCATCGCGGGCACGGCGGAGGCGATCCTCATTCGCGCGATGGTGATCGGCGACACGGCGGATGCGCCGGACTCGATCAAGGATGCCTTTCGCGAGACCGGCACGTTCCACCTCTTTTCCGTGAGCGGGCTGCATGTGGGCATCGTCGCCGTGATCCTGTGGACGGCGCTCGGGCTCTTCGGCGTGAGCCAGCGGCGCTCGGTGCTCATCATCATTCCGGCGCTATTCTTCTACGCGCTCGTCACGGGCCTCAGCCCCGCCAGCCTGCGCGCGGCGATCATGCTCTCGATCATCGCGGCGGGTCTGTTGCT
>DATCRI010000061.1 GCA_036569045.1 Chthoniobacterales bacterium
CCCACTCCCACTCCCACTCCCACTCCCACTCCCACTCCCACTCCCACTCCCACTCCCACTCCCACTCCCACTCCCACTCCCACTCCCACTCCGGGATCACCAAATGTCACAGTCGTGGTCGGCAGCGTCACCGTGACCTTCAAGGTCACCAACGACTGGACGAGCGGCTTTCAGGGAGACGTCTCCATCAGGAACAACGGCACGACCGCGCTGAACGACTGGCAGCTCGGCTTCAATCTGGGTCGCACGATCAGCACCATCTGGAATGCCCGTCTGGTCAGTCAGTCGGGCGGCGCTGCCGTGATCGACGCCTCGACGATCGCCTGGAACAAGAACATCCCCGCCGGCGGCACCGTGAGCTTCGGCTTCACCGCGGCCCCTGGCGTCCTCACCACGCCGCCCTCCGGATTCACATTCAGCGCAACCGGCTCGACGAACCCCACTCCAACGCCCACTCCAACGCCCACTCCCGTCCCCACGCCGACACCAACTCCTTCCCCGACACCCGTCCCAACGCCAACGCCAACGCCAACGCCAACGCCAACGCCAACGCCAACGCCAACGCCAACGCCAACGCCGGGCGCGTCGCCGAACTACGCAGAGGCACTCCAGAAATCGCTCTTCTTCTACGACGCCCAGCGCTCCGGAAAACTTCCCGCGAATTTCCGCATCAACTGGCGAGGGGACTCAGCACTCACCGATGGCTCCGATGTCGGCGTCGATCTTAGCGGCGGATTCTACGACGCCGGCGACCACGGAAAATTCGGCCTGCCCATGCTCAGCACGATGACGCTGCTCGCCTGGGGCGGCCTGGAATATGCCGACGGCTTCACGGCCTCGGGCCAGCGCGCCCAGCTCCTCAGCACGATTCGCTGGGGCACGGACTGGATTCTCAAGGCTCATCCCAGCGCGAATGTCTTCTACGGTCAGGTCGGCAAGGGTGACCTCGACCACGCCTATTGGGGTCCTCCCGAGACGATGACCATGGTCCGCCCCGCCTATGCGGTGACCGCGGCGAAACCCGGGAGCGAACTCGGCGGGGAAGGCGCGGCCGCGCTCGCCGCCGCGTCCCTGCTCTTCCGGCAGGACGACCCTGTCTATGCCGACACGCTTCTCGCGCACGCCCGGCAGCTCTTCACCTTCGCGGATACCTACCGCGGCACCTACACCGCGGCGATCACGGATGCCGCCAGCTTCTACAACTCCTACTCCGGCTACACCGACGAGCTCGTCTGGGGCGCCGCCTGGCTCTATCGCGCCACCGGCGAAGTCGCCTATCTCCAAAAAGCCGAGTCGCTCTACGCGCAGTATTACACGAATGCCTCGCTCCGCTGGACCCATAACTGGGACGACAAAACCTACGGCGCGAGCGTCCTCCTCGCCCAGCTCACGCGGAAGGCGATCTACATGACCGCCGTCGAGCACTTCCTCGACTACTGGAGCGTCGGCGACAACGGCGCGAAGATCGCCACCACGCCAGGCGGCCTCGCGTGGGTCAGCCAATGGGGCTCCCTGCGCTACGCGGCGAATACCGCCCTGCTGGCCTTCATCTACAGCGACACCGTGCGCGACGTCGGCACGCGCTATCACGACTTCGCAAAGAAGCAGATCGATTACGCGCTCGGCGTGAATCCGGTGAGCCGCAGTTACGTCGTCGGTTTCGGCAACAACCCGCCGCGAAATCCGCACCACCGCGGCGCGCATGGCTCGTGGGCGAACACCATCGAGAGCCCGACCGACAATCGCCACGTCCTCTACGGCGCGCTCGTCGGCGGCCCCGCCTCCGCCAGCGACACCGACTACGTGGACGACCGCAGCAACTACGTCACCAACGAGGTTGCCCTCGACTACAACGCCGGCTTCACCGGCGCGCTCGCCCGACTCGTCCGCGAAAAGGGCGGCACGCCGCTCGCGAACTGGCCGCAGCCCGAGACGCCCGATGACGAGTTCTTCGTCGAGGCCTCGATCAACCAGCAGGGCAGCGGCTTCACCGAGATTCGCGCGCTGTTGAACAACCGCTCCGCCTTCCCCGCGGCCGCCTCGGAATTCCTCGCGTTCCGCTACTACGTCGACCTCACCGAGGCGCTTGCCGCCGGCATCCAGCCCTCGCAGATCGCCGTAACCTCGAGCTATAGCCAGGGCGGAAGAGTCTCCCCGCTTCAGCCCTACGACGTGGCGCGGAAGATCTACTACGTCGAGGCGGACTTCACCGGCACGCTCATCACGCCCGGCAGCAGCTCCACGTATCGGAAGGAGATCCAGTTCCGCCTCAGCCTGCCGAGCGGCGCCCCCGCCTCGGCGTGGAATCCCGCAAACGACTACTCCTACCAGGGCCTCGCCGCCGGCAATGCGACTCCCGCGAAGACCAGCCGCATCCCGGTCTTCCAGCAAGGCGAGCGCCTCGGCGGCACCCTCCCCTGATTTCTTTTCACCACCAAGACACGGAGACACCAAGGATTTCAAAGGCCTTCTTGGAGCCTTGGTGTCTTGGTGGTGAAAATCAGTCCCGAAACACGATCGTCTTCGCCCCGTGCATCAGCACGCGATCCTCGACGTGGTAGCGCACGCCGCGGGCCAGCGCGAGGCGCTCGCAGTCGCGCCCGAGACGGCGCAGATTCCCAAGGTCGTGGAAGTGCTCCACCCGCACGACCTCCTGGTCGATGATCGGCCCGGCATCCAGTTCGGCAGTCGCGTAATGGCACGTCGCGCCGATGAGTTTTACCCCCCGTTCGAAGGCCTGCCGATACGGATCCGCTCCCGCGAAGGCCGGCAGGAACGAATGATGGATGTTGATCACGCGGCCACGAAACTGCTCGCAGAACCACGCCGGAAGAATCTGCATGAAGCGCGCCATCACGATCACATCCGCGCGCGCCGCCTCGCATTGCCGCGCGATCTCGTGGAAGGCCTCCTCCTTGTTTGCTCCGGTCATCGGCACATGGAGAAACGGCACGCCCTCCGCGGCCGCAATCTCCTCACACACGCGATGATTGGAAAGGATGAGCGGCACCGCCGCCGGCAATTCGCCGAATTTCCGTCGCCACAGGAGATCGGTTACGCAATGCGTCTCCTTGCTCGCAAGGATCACCACGCGTTGCGGGTTTCCAATTCTCCGCAGCGACCATTCGGCTCCCACCTCCGCCGCGAAGGCGGTAAAGTCGCGCTCGAGCAGCGCCATATCGCCGGAGCCCGCGATGGACTCGATCCGCAGGCGCGCAAAGAACCACCGACTCGCGACATCGCTGTAACTATGGGCCTCCGCGAGGTTCAGCCCATGCGCGGCAACGAGGCCAGTCACCCTCGCCACCAGGCCGACGGCATCCGGGCAGCTCATCCTGAAAACCAGTCCTTCCTCGCTCATGTCGATCTTTCCATAACCGTCCCTCCCGCACCGCAACCAGCGCGAAGTTCATCGAAAGTTCACCGCGAGTTCATTGGGAAATTCAAGCCCTGTCCCCTAAACTGCGCCCATGGACGAATCCGCGCGCTCCGCTCCGACTGCTGAAGTCACCGCCGTCACGATCCCCCCGGCCGCACGCTGGATTTTCCGCCCGCGGCAATCCCTGCTTCTCCCGCCCGGCGCGACTTCGCCGCTCATGCTTCTCTGGGTCTGGCTCCTCCCGCAGGCGCTTCTGCTCTTCCTGAACTTCCAGGCCTGGAGCCTCGCGGTCGGGGAAATGGACCCCGGCAATCGCACCGCGGCCCTCTCGCTGTTCGCTCTGGAACTGGCGCTCCTTCTCGGCGGTGCGGCGTTCCTCGTCGAGCGAAGCGTGCGCCGCCGACAGATCCCGCGTCTCGCCGGGCTCGTCTTCGTTCTCGCGACCTCGATCTTTCTCGCCGTCGTCCTGCTCCATGGGGAAAGCGCGATCCCTCGCTCGCTGCGCCAATGGATCCTTCCGCCCGACCAGTGGCTCTACAAGCAGTTCGCCCTCGTCGCCCCCGGAGCGCTCTACGGCGCGTTCCGACTGCTCTGCCCGGATCGCGAGGGCAACTACCTCGGCGGCGTGGCGGTCAGCATTGCTGCGTTCGTCTCGCCATTTGTTTTCATCCTGCTCGCCATCGGCAGCGGCGCCATGCAGGGGCTCCTCGGGATCAATTCTCACATCCTCCCCTACCTCGGCATTCCGCTCTATCTCACAGCGAGCACCCTCGCGATGGGGGCGGTCCTCCGCGTGTGCATGAGCATTTACGTGGCGGTCCGCAAGGCCGCGCCCCTCGCGCTGATCGGCGTCTCCGCGCTCATCGCCCTCGTCCTTCCGCTTGGCGGGCTGGCATTGAACGCCCGCATTCCCTTCCCCGTCGATTTCCAGATTCCCACGATCTACGCGCTGGCCGTGATCAACGGCCTGGTCCTCATGCTGCCAAACCTCGCGCACCCGCTGGCCCATCGCCTCGTCTGGCTCGCCCAGTGCGTCTGCTTCCCGTTCACCGCGTATTTCTTCGCGGTCTTCCTGCCCGTGCAGCCCCTCATGCCGCTCGCCACGATCTTTCTCGGTCTCGGCCTGCTCATGGCTGTCCCGTCCGCGCTGTTCCTGCTGCACGGCTACCGCATTCTCGACGGTGCACGCGCCGAGATGCGGGACGGTCCGCGCTGGCGCCCCGTTGTGCTTGCGATCGCCGCGATCGCCCTCGGCCCCACGCTCCTCACGGCAACGATTCTTCGCGACCGCCACGCGCTCCATCAGGCGCTCGATTACCTCCAGTATCCCGACTACTCCGCGAACCGCTCGTATCCCAGCGACCGCGCCGCCCTGCGCACCGCGTTGCTGAACCTCCGCGATTTCAAGGAGGGCTACTACCTCCCGTTCTACTCGGAATTCTACAACTGGCTCGCCTTCGACAACCTCCTCCTTCCCGAGGCGAAGCTCGCGGAGACCTACCAGGCCTTCTTCGGCGAACCGCTGCCCAAGCCCACCGCCCGGCCCTCGATGCAGGCGCCATTTCTCGATTTCGGCCGCCGCCCGGCCCGCACTGCGCAGGAAGTCCTTACCGGCCCCGCCGGCCGGGCGCCCGCAGCCGACGCCGTCGCGGAATCCCTCCGCACGCAGATCACCACGGCGCCCGGAGAAGTGCGCGCCCTCGCCCAGCTTACGGTCCGGAATTCCACCGCCAGCGCCACGGAATACCGCACCACTTTTCGCGTGCCCGCCGGCGTCACAATTACCGGCATGTGGCTGACCATCGGCGCCGAGCGCGTGCCCGCCCGCCTTTTCGAGGAACGCGCCGCACTCTGGGTCTATCAAAAAATCACCGAGGCGACCGTGCCGCAGGATCCCGCCATTCTCCGCTACGTCGGACCGGACACCGTCGAGCTTCGCGTCTTCCCCGTAGATCCCCACGCCACCCGCTTCGTCGAGATCGCGTTCGCCTATCCCGACAATCTCGCTCCCGCGATCACCATCGCCGAGCGATCGCTCGAGCTTCCGCCCGCCCGCTCGACCGCGATGGTGGCCGGCGCCGGCGTCGCCTGGATTCCCTCGGCCGCCCTCGCCGCGATTCCCCAGCTCCACCGCGTTCCCACGCCGCATCTCGTCATCGACACCTCCCGCGACTCCGCGCTGCGCGATCCCGCCACGCTTGCGAAGGCGCTTCGCTCCGCCCTCGACGCCTTCCCGACCGCGCCGTCCGCCCGCATCACCTTCGCGAATTTCAACACCCGCGATTTCCGCAACGGAGCCGCCATTCCCGTCGCCGAGCTCCGTGACATGCTTCCCGCCACGCTGCTGAAGGAAGCCGGTCCGTTCGAGGGCGGCCTGCTCGCCGGCCCCGCCATCAAGGAAGTCCTCGTGCGCCAGGATCAGCTTCCGCTCGCCGAAGCCGCCACCAGCTTCCCCGCGGTCGTGCTTCTGCGAGGCTCTGTCGGCTCCCTCGCGGACGACTCACTCGCCGCCTTCGCCGCACTGCTCCCCGACCAGCCCTCGGTCTGGCGACTCGATTCCGGCGCGACGACACCCACGCTCCAGCCGCTCGACCCCGCCCTTGCCGCTAACAGCGTCCGCCCGGTGCACCTCCTCCAACGGGATGGTCGCCGCACCGCCGTCTGCGCCGACGCTCCGGCATTCCTCGTCGCGAACACCGCAGACAACTCCGGCCCCGTCACCATCTACGATTCCGCCCGCCGCGACTTCGTTCCGCTCGCCGCGGCCGAGGCGGCGCCGGCCGACCTCGCCGCCGCCAGCCCCGCATGGACGCTGGCCCATGAACGCGTCTTCGCTCCCGCGCAGGCCGGCGCCGACTCCCTCGGACGCCTGCTCACCCTCGCCCGCGAGGCCAGCATTCTCGCGCCATCCACCGCGCTAATGGTCGTCGAGAATTCCGCGCAATGGAAGATGCTCGCGATGACGGAAAAGAAGACGCTCAAGGGCCACGAAAGTCTCGCCCTTAGAGAGACCCCATCCGCCACGCCCGAGCCCGGGACACTGGCCCTTCTCGGCCTCGCCGCTCTCCTCGCCATCGGCGCCAGGTTCCGCTCCCGCCGGCCGCAATCCGTGTGACAGCGCATTTGCGTTCGGATTCTCTCGGCGCCTGCACGCCAACCTTGCCGATGTCCGTTTAAGCCATTTCCAGGCCGCGCGCTTTCCGGAACTCATCCGTTTCTGGGACAAAGTTGCCGCCATCCGCGAAACAATCCCAGGGAAGAGCGTCAGATCATGGAATGCTCAGGCGAGCAGCGGGGACGGAAACTCTCCTCGTTCCTTTGTCCTCCCGATTTCTTCCGATTTTTAGCCGGTCGAGATTCCCCTTGGCATTTTCACGATGGCCGCGAAACACTGCGAACGTGGATCCCCGCCTGCTCGACCTCATTTGCTGCCCCGAGACGCATCAACCGCTCCGGCCAGCCACCGCGGAAGAACTCGCCCGGCTTGGCGAATCCGCCGCGCTCGTCCGCGAGGACGGCCTGGCCGCCTACCCGATTCGCGACGGCATCCCGCTCCTCGTCCTCGAGGAAAAACTCGCGCTCGGCTAGCTCCGCGTGACCTGCAGGCCGGTTTCGGAAAGGTCGAAATTCACGAAACGCGCCCGCTCGTTCGGCGGATTGTTCGTCAAGGTTTCCCGAATCCGCGCCGCAGCATCCGCGTCCTTCGCCAGCATCAGCAGGTAGCCGCCTCCGCCCGCGCCCAGCAGCTTCGCCCCGGCGAGCCAGTCGCTCACGCGTGCGAAGATTTCCGCCGTCTGGGGCGGATTCGTTCCCGCATCGAGCCGCTGGTTGAGCTCCCAGCTGCCGGCCACGGCCGCGCAGAGACCGTCCCAATCCTCGCGCTGGATCGTTTCAAACGTGCGATAGGCCTGTCGCTTGATCGCGTCGAGCACCCGGAGTTGCGGCGCGCGGTTCAGGAACATGCCCCGCACGACCTCCTTGAGGATGCCCTTCGCGACCCGGCGCAGGCCGGTGTAATAGAGCAGCACGAGCCGCCGATCGGCCGCCTCGGTGAAGAGCTGCGTCGGCAGCCAGCGCAGTTGCGGCCGCTGCCCGAGCCCGGCGGTGGTCTCGATCATCTTCAGCCCGCGGAAAATGCCGCCCGCCTGGTCCTGCCAGCCGCCGCCGGTCGTCATGAGCTGCTCGAGGGCGAGCGTGCGCTGGAAGAGTTCCCGCGCATCCCAGGCAAGCCCGCACGCCTCGCTGATCGTGCCCAGCAGCGTCGCGCCGAGGATGCTGCTCGTGCCGAGCCCCGAGCCCTTCGGCGTGGCCGCGAGCATGGAAATCTCGATCCCGCCGCCAAACGCCTCGAGGATTTCCTCGAGCGTGCGCGCACCGGTGAACCCCGAAAAGCGCGGCTCGAAGCCCGCCAGCGCCAGCGCCGCCTTCGGCAGCGAGAACGGATCGCCGACCTGGTCATACGAGCACAGCTCCGCAAGCGAAGTCACCCGCGTCTCCGCGCCGAGGTCGATCGATCGCAGCACGATCCCGCGCTCCATCGTCTGCCGCACGTAGGCCTGCGCCGGCGGCTGGCCGTTGAGATTCACCGCGAGGTTCACCACCGCGCCGCCATTCTTCAGGCAATACGGGGCCGCGTCGGACCAGCCGCCCGCGAGGTCGAGCCGGATCGGGCTGCGCCCCCACGCGATCTGATCCTCCATGAGCCGCCGCTCCGGCGCCGCCGGGCGCTGCGCCACGGCGGAGGCCACCGCATCCCGCAGCGCGTTGAACGCGCGATCTTCCTCCGCCTCCCATTGGGACTCGCCCCGGGCCCGCCGCACCGCCGCGCGGAAGATCGCCTCGTGCGCCGTGTCCAGCGCCGAGGAAAATTCTCCGCACTCCGCCGGCAACGGCGCCGGCGACTCCGCGTAAAGTTCCGCCGCGTGCGAGAGGTCGAGACCGTGAAAAAGATTCACCGCGCGATTGGCGAAGAGCCGCGGAATCGTCCGCACCTCCAGCTCCCGCCGTTGCGCGTGCAACCGCCGCAGGTTCGCCCGCTCGCCGATTTCCTGGGCCGAAATTCGCTCCGCCGCCAGCCAGCGCGCCGCGAAATCTCCCGTCGGCTCCGCCGCGAAAAGCCACTGCACAAAGTCGGAATCGGGCGCGGCCGGCAGCACCGGAAAGATCGGCGCCGTCTGGATGTCCGCCCCCGGCGCGATGCCGGCCGCAGCCAGGCCGATCCCGCGCCGCGCGAACCACTCCGGCGCCGGCGCGCCAATCCAGGCCGTGCCGGCTTCGCCGATGGGCCCCTTGAACGCATCGTCGAAGCCGTAGCTGCGCACGCACCATCCGTCCTCGCCGATCGGCACGAAATCCAGGCATACGCCCGCCTCGAGCGCGAAGGTCCACGGCCCCTCCGGGATGCCCGTGAGCACGTTCTCGGAGCGGATCGGCAAGTCGGCGGGCAGCGCGCAATTTTCGATCCAGATATTCCGCCCCGCCTCGGCGCGCCGGGCGAAGGAGAAGTCCGCGTTCAGCACGTAGGTGTCGGGATGCGGCCGCAGGCCCGGGTGGGCATCGCGCGACTGGTCGAGATTCGCATTCTGCAGCTCCGTGGCGGACTCGATCATCTGCCGCGACGTGCCGAAGTGGTGGAACCTCGCCTCCGGCAGCGCGACGACGGCTGCGGTGAGCGCGCCCACCTCCGCGTCAGGCTCGGTCGGCCGCGCACCCAGCCCGAGGCCGAGCTGCGCATAGAGTTCGTAGAAATCGGGCGCGCCGCCGGGAAACTCGCCGCGCGTGAAGTCGTAGCCGCATTTGCGCAGGAGCACGTCCACCGCGCGCGCGCTCAGCAGCCACATGCCCGTATCGACCAGGAAGAGATGCTCGCCCACATGCGTGCGGATCTCCGCCGGCGTCGGCTTCTGGAGAAAAAATTCCAGCTCCTGCGGAGCCGAGCGCATGGTGAAGAACACACCGAAATGCGAGGCCGTCTCCGCGTCCACCCACATGCCAAGGCCGAGCACGTCGGCCTCGGGCAGCTCCGGCAGCTCGGGTGCGAACCGCAGCAGCACGTCGCCGCTCGCCACGAGCACGCGGTAGGTGGCCGGCGCCTGCGCGAGCACGCCCTCGTAGGCGGGCGCCTGGAGGTCGAGCAGCGTCTGGTCGAGGCGCTGGCCCGTCGCCCATCGCAGCGCCGGCATCGGCAGG